>JBCCQO010000289.1:0-4675 GCA_039024595.1 Pseudomonadota bacterium
ATGACGTGGATATCCCACATCATGAGTCACGTATGGGCGGCGCGAGCCTGCCTGCCAGGCATGATCGAGCGCGGCAGCGGATACTTTGTGAATACGGCCTCGGCTGCTGGACTACTCAATCAAATTGGCGATGCGGCTTACTCCACGACCAAGCACGCAGCGATCGGTTTCGCCGAAGCGCTGGCGATCACGCATGGTGGTGACGGCATCGGTGTTTCCTGTCTTTGTCCACAAGCCGTTGCGACGCGAATGATTGGCACCGTTGAAGACGGAGGAACCGCCGGCGTAGACGGCGTGTTGCAGCCAGCGGATGTCGCCGCTGCCGTTGTAGAGGCCATAGCGAGCGAGCAGTTCTTGATCCTTCCTCATCCGGAGGTCCAAACCTATCGAGAGCGTAAGACCGCCGACTATGATCGTTGGCTAGCTGGGATGAGAAAATTGCGGAGTAAATTCGGCAACCCTACACTGTAAGGCCGAATATTCGCAGGCAATGCTGATGGATCGGCGAGAGCGTTTCGCACGCATCGTACTGAATGGTTTTGAATCGTATTTTGCTGAGTTTCAGAACATCACCTTGGGCGCTCGGTCGCGCTTTGAAAATGCCGATTGGCAGGGCATTCAAGCAGCGACAACCGAGCGCATAGACCTCTATAAGCTGAAGGTCAGTTCGGTGCTGGGCGCGGTGCGTTTGGTCGCGGGAAGCGAACTAGAGGACTACGACTTTTGGCGCGATACGCGGCAGATATATGCAAAGCTGATTCGTAATCACAGCAACTTTGAGATCGCTGAAACTTTCTACAATTCGATTTTCAACACAGTCTTTCAGCACAAACAGATACGAAATGACTACGCCTTCGTGTTCTCTGCACAGGGTGACATACCCTTGTCCGACACCAGCTCGGTACTTCGTCGTTATCAGGTTTCGACTGATCTGGTCGAGGCGTTTCGTGAACTGCTTGTCGAGTACCGCTTGGACATTCCCTATGAGGATCTTGCGAGGGACCTCGGTTTTATTGGCGCCGCTTTGGATGAAGAGCTGCAGCTAATACCCGGATTCACCATCGATGGCGCCGACCTGCGTTTGGAAGTGCTTACCAATCATTTCTATCGCAATAAGGCCGCTTACCTTGTCGGGAGAATCTGTTCTGGCCAGGACAGTATGCCCTTCGTGCTGCCGATTCTGCATACAGAGCAAAACTCAGCTTATGTAGACACCATACTGTTTGGCTCTAACCGGGTGAGCGTCGTGTTTAGCTTTACACGCAGCTACTTCATGGTCGATGCGACCATACCCTCCCAGTACGTTTTGTTCCTCGCGAAGTTGATGCCAGCCAAGCCCATTTCAGAAATCTACAACTGCATGGGCCACAACAAGCATGGCAAGACCTACTATCATCGCTCTGCGGTGCGCCATATGGAGAGCACGAGCGACAAGTTTATTATTGCACCGGGAATCAAGGGAATGGTGATGAGCGTGTTTACACTGCCGTCCTACCCCTTCGTGTTTAAGATAATTAAAGACCGATTTACCCCTCCGAAAGAAGTTACAAGCGAAGAAGTCAAAGAGAAGTACAGCCTGGTTAAGCGTGCAGATCGTGCCGGGCGCATGGCGGATACGCAGGAGTTCACAAACCTCGCCTTTGCCCGCGATCGTTTTTCTGACGAACTGATGGAGGAGTTGCGTGAGGTCGCGCCGTCGCAGATCTCGGAGCGGGGCAGGGCGCTGATTATCGGCCACTGTTATGTAGAGCGTCGGATGACGCCGCTTAACCTGTACATTCAAGACGCAAATGAAGATGAGCTCTTGGAGGTCATGGACGAATATGGTAACTCGATCAAGGAGCTTGCGGCGGCGAATATTTTCCCCGGCGACATGCTGCTGAAGAACTTCGGCGTGACCCGTCACGGGAGGGTCGTGTTTTACGACTACGATGAAATCGTTCCCCTGCTGGAGTGTAACTTTAGGAAGATTCCGGAGCCGCGCAACGAAATGGAAGAAATGGCGAGCCAGCCTTGGTACAGCGTTGGCCCCAACGACATTTTCCCGGAGGAATTTCGACTATTCTTCTCGGGCAATCAACGCGCAAGAAAGGCGTTCGACGGGCGCCATTCTGATATCTACGAGGCGAAGTTCTGGACGTCTTTGCAGGAGCAGATTTCCAGCGGTTACGTAGAGTCCTTTTACCCCTATCGGCGTAAACTTCGGTTTCCTCGGGAGTCGGCTGTAAACCAGGACAGTCAAACACTTGAGTCGGCACTCTAAAGCGCAAACCCATCGGTTCTGCGCACTCATGAATCACTAAATCGCAATAGGATTAGCGAATGGCTAGCATCTATCTGATACGGCACGGGCAAGCGTCGTTTGGAGAAGAGAACTACGACAAACTTTCTGAGTTGGGGCGTCGGCAGGCTGCACTCACCGGAGAGTTTTTAGCGCGCACCGGCGTCCGTTTCGACGCGGCTTATGCGGGCACGCTTGAACGGCAGAAAGACACGGCCAGTCTTGCACTTGCTTCCCAGGAGGCGGCGCCGGAGCTGATCGTGGACTCGCGCCTCGACGAAGTTCGCAACGACGAGCACTTGGAGTTTCTGCTCCCTAAAGTGATGGAAGCCCGTCCGGAAATACGGGACATCGTCGAGCAAGGGCTGAACTCCAGCAAGCGTTTTCAAAAGGTGATCGAGGCTCTCTTCAACTATTGGGTGTCACCGGAATGCGATGATCCCAATGTCCAGAGTTGGGAGGAGTTCTCTAGCGGTGTGCGCTCCATGTTGAAAGACATCGTAACGACCCAGGGCAGCGGCAAAACGGTCGCTGTGTTTACTTCCGGCGGCACCATCGCCACTTTCTCTGCGCTTGTAATAGGACTTGCTGGTAGTGGGACTTATCAACTCTATGAGCCTGTTTTCAACTGCTCATTAACCCAGCTCTTCTACAGTGGGAGCAAGGTGTCCATGTCTTACTACAACGACTGCTCTTTTCTGCGCCAGCTCTCGCTGGAAAAAGGCGAGCAACTCGTCACCTACCGATGACCCACATCTATCTGGTGAGACACGGTGAGGCCGCCGCTAGTTGGGGAGAAAGTGCAGACCCAGGTTTGTCGCAACTGGGTTTCCAGCAAGCGGAGTCCGCGCGCGAGCAGTTGCTGGCGACCCTCGGCGACGAACAGATTGATATTTTGAGTAGCCCGTTAAGGCGAGCTCAGGAGACCGCAGCACCACTCGCTCAGCAGCTGCAGCAAGAAGTTCGCATTGATGAGCGGTTTAAGGAAATTCCTTCTCCCGTGCCTCTTTCTGAGCGCCAGGACTGGTTGCGAGCGTTTATGCAGCAGCGTTGGAGCGATCAAGATCAGGGCTTGCTTCGCTGGAAGGAACAGATGCTCAAGGGTCTACAGGAGTGTGCAAGAGACACCGTGATCTTTACCCACTTTCTGGTGATAAACAGCATCGTCGGCTATTGTGAAGGCAAAGAGAACACGCTCGTTGCTTGGCCGTCGAACGCATCGATCACTACGGTGACCTTAGATGACGGAGTGTTGACCCTTGCGGCCCTCGGCGAACAAATGCGCACACGGGTCAACTAGCTGGGCGCTGCTAAGGCACGACAAAAACAGCTAATAGCCCGAATACCGCCTTAAGACTCAGAAGGGTGCAGCCGTATAAGCGATTCTTGCACCGTGGAGGCGATCAGCCGGCCGTCCCGACTGAAGAATTGACCGCGACTAAAGCCCCGGCCACCACCGGCTGTCGGGCTGTCTAAGTGATAAAGAAGATAATCATCAACGCGACCGCTTCGGTGAAACCAAATCGCATGATCTAGGCTTGCCGCCTGCATCTTTCTGCTTTGCGCGGTGTGCGGGTGAGGAAGGAGTGCCGCTCCGAGGAGCGCAAAGTCGGAGATAAACGCAAGGAGCGTTTGATGCCGATTGGGGTCGTCCCCGAGTTCGCCGGGAACACGAAACCAAACATTGGACACAGGATCGTCCGGCTCGGGTGCCAGGTAATCACGCCGTTTTAGGGGGCGTCGTTCTATCGCCTGCGAGAGCGGCGGGTCGAAGCGATCCGGGTACTTTTCCGCCATCTCTTGCCAGTACTCGAAATCGGTTTGTAGGCCTTCCGGCGCAGCCACCTCGGGCATGGGCGCTTCATGATTGAGGCCGTCTTCCGGCGTTTGGTAAGAAATAGAAGTGATGAAAATCGGCTTCCCATCTTGCTTAGCAACCACCCGTCGCGTCGAAAAACTGCGACCGTCACGGGTCGGATCCACCTCAAATACGATTTGCTTTTTCGGATTTCCCGGTCGAAGAAAGTAGGCATGGAGCGAGTGGGCGGTTCGATCGTCCTCGATGGAGCGGTTAGCCGCATTCAGGCTTTGTGCCAGTACTTGCCCGCCAAAAATGCGTCGAGGGCGCTCCGGACTCTCTCCTGTGAAGAGGAAGGTATCGATGCGTTTCACTTCTAGACAGGACAATAAGTCCTCTAGCGTTGGGCTCATATAGCTGGCCTAGCGCTTAGAAGCGGGCAGAAGCCCGTTGAAAAAAATATCAAAGTAATCCGTAGCCACTTGGTCCAGGTCATCCACTCGCCGCCACAGCCCAATGTCCATGGCCGCGTTGATGGCACCGGTCATTAGGCTCCTTGCGAGGAAGGGATCGATGTCACGAATACTCCCGTCGCG
>JBCCQO010000290.1:0-4663 GCA_039024595.1 Pseudomonadota bacterium
CAAAGCGCCGTAGATTTTGCGCCAAGTCTAAATTCCTCTCGTTGCCTGGAATACCATGGAGAAAGACTACGGTCGGGTGCGGGCCCTGCCCCGCAGCCAGGTAAATATGGCCCGGCAACTTCTCACCGGAGCTTGGAATAGTGAGTTCAACAATCGTCGCCGGAAACTCGGAATTTGCGGACGGATCGTCGTCAAGAGCCTCTGTGATAGGGTCGGCGAAGGACTGCCGGGTACCAAATAGTACGACCAAAGAGAACAACAAACCGAGGTAGTTAGCTTTCAACGCTCATTCCTTTTCTTGGCAAGCAATTTTCCATTGAGGCCTATGCGGACGTCCTGGTCAATTCGTTGTCATCCAAGAAAATTGACCCAGCCGCACGGCTTGCGTAGCTTAGCCGCCTCAACTAGGAGAGCAAGCATGGCCCAGATACCAAGAGATAATAAAGACGACTACGCGCCAAGTATCATCGAAGAGCGTCAGCGCTTTTTGGAGGAGCATTCTGGCGCGGAGTTAAAGCACACAAAAGCTTTCTCCTTCGATCCGCAAGATATGTCGGGGAACATTGAAAGTATTTTCGGCGTCGCGCAAATACCGGTTGGTGTAGCCGGCCCACTGCTGGTTAACGGCGAGCACGCGCAGGGTGAGTTCTTCGTACCCATGGCGACGGTCGAAGGTACCATGCTCGCCAGCTACAACCGAGGCATGAAGGTCATCCGAGAGGCTGGCGGCGTCACTACCACCGTGGTTGGACAGGCGATGCAACGCGCTCCCTGCTTTGTTTTTCGCAATGCACGCGACGCTCGCGACTTTGAACTCTGGTTGATGGACCACTTCGAAGAGATCAAGGCGGTGGCTGAATCCACAACCTCCGTCGGCAAACTCAACGAAGTCGAACACTACTGCGTGCACAACTTCGTTTTTACGCGCTTTGACTACAGCACCGGAGACGCTGCGGGCCAGAACATGACCAGTAGAGCCACCTTTGTGGCCTGCGAATGGATCCGCGAACAGTACCCTGCGCTGCGCCACTACTTGCTCTCGGGCAACTTCGATACGGAAAAACGAACCTCCTCCGTAAACATGCTCAAGAATCGGGGAAAACGCGTAACCGCTGAAATTACGATTCCAAGAGAAGTACTCGAGCGCAATCTACGAATCACCCCAGAGGCGATGCATTACGGCCAAGGAATTACCACGATCGCATCCTTCATGACCAATTCATCGAATAACGCAGCTCATCCGGCAAACGGTCTAGCAGCTCTGTATCTCGCGACCGGGCAAGACATCGCCAATATCGGCGAATCAAACCAGTGCACCACCTACAACCGGGTGACCCGTACCGGAGACTATGAGTTTTCGGTGACGCTGCCTGCTTTGATCATGGCAAGTTATGGTGGTGGAACCAGCCTACCCACCCAGCGTGAGTGCCTCGAGATCATGGGCTGCTACGGCAAGGGGAAGGCTCTTAAGCTCGCGGAAATCGCCGCCGCGTTGGTCGTCGCGGGCGAGCTATCCCTAGGCGCGGCTACCCGGGTCGACAAAGAGACTCGCCGGAATGAGTGGGTCGATGCTCATGAGCGCCTGGGAAGAAACCGCTAAACCAAGGTACTGGTTAATGGTCTTTCCCGCCTGAAGAAAATAACGATTCTTCAGTAGCCGCGACTAAAGTCGATGCGACCCTCCAAGGGCTTACCGGCGACGTACAGACTCAGGTTCTTTAAAAACACGTCTGCAATGGCGGTCATCGCGGTGGGCGCGGCCGTGTGCGAGGTGATGTAAAGGTTATTCTCGTCCCATAGGGCGCTTTCCCGAGGAAGAGGCTCCTGCGTGAATACGTCAACAACGGCTGCCGCAAGCTGGCCCGTTCTTAGCGTCTTCACCAGATCTTCAAGAACCAGCGCGTTCGCTCTGCCACCGTTGATTACTATCGCTCCTGGGTTCAAGGTACGAAGCAGTTCAAGGTCTACCAGCCGATCCGTCGCGGGCGTGTCTGGAAGAATCAAAACAAGTACGTCGACACCTCGAGCAAAGCTCAGCCTTTCGCTCGTTGGATAGCAAACGGAGACAAAAGGACAAGCTGTACCCTTAGAATTTAGGCCAACGATGTCCCGGAAAAACGGTGCGCAGTAAGCAGCAACTTCTTGCCCGATACTGCCCGTACCGGCGATACCGAGCCGCAGCGGCGCGAGACCAGGCTCTGGTTTCCATTCCCAGTGCTCTGCGGTCGCATGAGTGAGAATGGAGCGATGCAAGGCAAGCGACCACCCAAGCACGTACTCCGCCATGCTTCGCCCAAACACATTTTTCAAGCCGGTGAGCTGATAATCGCGTCGATTCAGATCCACTAGGGGCCGTACCCCTGCCCAGGTGGATTGAACCCACTTGACTGCAGGCAGCTTTGGCAAGAGGCGGGCCAACTCATCTGGGGCGCCAACAAGGAACTCCGCACCAAAATCTGCCTCTGCGACCTCGGCGCTGCTCTCGTGGAATTTCACGCTAACGTTCGCGGGGAGTTTATTTGCCAACACTTCGCGAAGCTCGCTCGCACGCGAACTGACGAGCAGGCCTTTAAGTTCAGCCATTTCTGAACTTCCCTTTCATCCTTGCTTTATTACCACCCTCAACAAAACCAACCGAACATTAGACCAAAAAAACCCCGGCCATTCGAAAATGACCGGGGGTGCTGATTTTTTCAGCTTGTGAGCTTGAACTCTTAGAAGGTGTACTTTAAGCCGATGCGAGCGGTCCAAAGGGAAGTTTCACCGACCCTCTGCAAAGCTTGGCCAGCTGCTTGATCCTCTGCGGTCACGCCAGGTCGATTGGGCTCTCGGAAGATTCCCCACTCATCATTAAGTAGGTTTGTGAGGTTGTCGACGATGATAAACGCCTGGCCCCGATGATCAGGACTGAATCCAGGCACGTCCTGAGAAATCCTCATATCGATCTTCCCGAAGGAGGAACCTTCTTCTCCATTTCTAGTGCCACCGATGGGAAGCACATTCTCCTCGAAGTCCAAGAACGGCGTGAAGCCAAAGGCATCAATAGTACCAGTCGCGCCCGGTAGCGTGATGCTATAAGGAATACCCGAATTGTACTGACCAAATAGCGAGATACGCGTCTCATAGCCACCAAAGAAATCAGCGGTGTAGTTCAGCACGGCCGTTACACGGTGTTCGATCGCCCAATCAGAGTTACCTAATACGTCAGCTTGCGGATCCTCAAAGGCTCGGAAAATATAGTTTGAGAACGCGATCGACGACGTCATCGGATTTACGTCTTGGGCCTGAGTCCAAGCATAGCCGACGTTAACGTCCAGACCGTTGTCCCAGGCTTTAAAAGCGCCGAAGGAGATACTTTCAGTCTCATTACCCTTACTAGAGTTGGTAAGCTCGAAGGAAGCCTCACGAACGCTTTCGTAGATTGGATAGCCCAAGTCATTGGTGCCTACCTGCTCCAGATCGGCGCGCCTCCAAATAGCGGAGTCAACACCCCGGCCTATTTGTACATCGGCCTCGATTGTCCAATCCATTGGTGCAAACCAGGTAAGACCAAAGGTGTATTTCCACTCTGCCGGGATATCGAAATCCGGATCCAGGTGGTTCAACTCGAAGTTGCTACCGTCACCAGCCGCAACCACATTGGCGATTTCTTCCGGCACACAATAACCGGGACCTTGCACTGGAACACCCGGCTCACAGTTCACGTAGTTCTGCGCAAATAGATCCATACCGTCGATTCGGGCTTGTACGGCAGTAGTATTGGTGTTGCTGTAGGTGTTAGACAGCCAAACGTTTGGATTTCCACCAGAGAATAGGCCGATGCCACCTCGGAACGACAGATCTTCCGAGAAATCATAGGTGATTCCGACGCGGGGCTGGATCAGATCCCGACCGTCTAGCGTCTGGTTGTTACCAAAGCCGTAGCTATCGAGGAAGTCTTGATTCAGATTTGGGGCATCATCAGTCTCGTAGTAGTCATAGCGAACACCGAAGGTGACTGTGAGCTTATCGTCGACCTGCCACTCATCTTGTAAGTAGAAGTAGTTGATGGCGTACTCAAAGGCCTCAGCAATGTCGTTTTGGTCATTACTAAGAGCGTTACCGTAGTACACTCGGTCGGCGAGGCCGTTGCGGAAGTTCTCGATACCGTCGAAGCGGAGTTCCGTATCGACGTGCTGATAGAACAAGTTGAAAATATCGTAAGCTTCTCTCTCGTAGCCACCAGTAATGGTGTGCGAACCCAGCTGATAGCGACCGCGGAAAACAAACTGATCTATGGTGTAGTTGAGCTCATTGGCATGACGGCTGTCGTCTCCGCCCAGATAGACGTCCACGTCTTCCAGTTCAACACGGATCTCACCGAACTCATTACCCGCGCGTGGTTCCTGTAGAAAATCCACATCGGTCCGAGCAACTCGGATCTCTGTCGAGAATTGAGGTGTCCAATCGGAGTATATGCTAGCGATATAGGAGTCCAGGTCAGCGCCCCGATTGTAGAAGTGGTCTGCAAACTCAAATTCAACCAGATCGCCGTCCGCAGGCGTCGCGTTGAAGGAATCGTTGTGCATGTAGGTGAACGCGAGACGCTGCGTATCAGACGCGTACCAATCCACTTTTGCAATATACTTTTCGTCCTCGAAGTCGAACGTTCCAGGGGTGCTCG
>JBCCQO010000291.1:0-4657 GCA_039024595.1 Pseudomonadota bacterium
AGCAAAAGGAGCGCGCCTGCAGGTAACAGCACCGCGAAAAGGAACATTACCGCCATGCGGCTACCCAGCAGCCAGCTTCTCTCCTGTGGGTCGTCGCTCAGCTCGGTAGAGAGTGCAAGATGAGGGATTGACCAAGCAGTGATGAAGGTCCGCACCCACAAAGACCAAAATAGTAGCCAACTCGCCAAGGCAAAGGTGGAACTGGTGACCGAATCGGGAGGGGAAAACAAACCAATGAACCCTATTCCCATCGGGATAACGCTGAGGGCTAAAAACGGAAAGCGCCGCCCATAGCGGCTCCTAACCCTATCGGACCAGGTTCCGATTAGCGGATCACTGATCGCGTCCCAGATGAGACTTGATGCGATGATCAACCCAGCCAGAGAACCGCTGAGGCCAAGGACCTGAGTGTAGTAGAGCAGGATAAAAAAGTTGTACGCCGCTTCCTTGATTGCGTAAACGGCACCACCGGCACTGTAAAAAAGACGATTGCGAGCGCGATTCATGTTGTTGTTTTCCTGTTCTCGCCAGTCTGCTTATGCCCGTACGCCAAGTCCAGCGATTGCATTCAGCGCCGATGAATCAGCTTTCACCAGTCGGTTAACGCGTACAGTATGTGCAGATCCAGGCCAATTCTTTGTCTACCTCGTATCGCGACAGAATCGGTTGGCCTTGTGGTGTCGCTTGGAGTTTCCGCTAGAGTCTGCTGCTGCGGGGCAATCGATGCCGCTTCGTTACACGTCTTAATCGCTGGGAGATAGTTTTAGATGCCGGAAGGACCCGAGATCCGTAGGGCCGCAGACAAGATAGCTAAGGTGTTGGTGGATCAGCCGATTGAGGAGGTAAAGTTCGCGTTTCCTGCGCTGCGCCGCTACAGCCCGGTGCTTCGTGACCAGCGTATTTTGAGTATCGAAACTCGCGGCAAAGCCCTGCTTACGCACTTCGACTGCGACTACACCATTTATTCCCACAACCAGCTCTACGGGGTTTGGAAAATCGCCAAGCGAGGAAAGCTACCCGCGACTCGTCGTTCCCTTCGCTTGGCGATTCATACTCCATCGCACAGCGCCTTGCTTTATTCCGCTTCCGATATCAGCGTCTGGCATCGAGAAGAGCTGGGTTTGCATCCGTTCCTCGCGTCCATTGGACCAGACTTGTTGTCCCCGTCCTTGACCTGGCAGCAGATTCGAGACCGTTTGGAAAGCCAGGAATTTAAGGGTCGGGCGCTCGGTGGTCTTTATTTAGATCAGCATTTCTTGGCCGGCAGCGGCAACTACCTGCGCTCTGAGATACTTTTCTGCGCGGGGCTCCATCCAAAACTGAGACCCAAAGATCTTTCGCGGGGAGACCGGGGGCGTCTCGCCCGGGAAACGCTCAGTGTCACCAAGCGCAGCTACGAAACCGGTGGAATTACACTGACACCAAAACTGGCGAGCACGCTGAAGAAATCGGTGAAAGGATTTGAGCGGCGTAGGTTCTTTGTGTTCGCTCGCGACGGAAAGCCCTGTTATCGCTGTGGTGCCAAAATTCAGAAGGACAGCATAAGCAGTCGCCGAATCTACTGGTGTCCGGTCTGCCAGAGGCAGTCGTGACACCGAAAGAAAAAGACCTTTGGTTTTTACCGCTTGGTGGTTGCGGTGAGATCGGCATGAATATGTCGCTCTACGGCCATAAGCAGCAATGGCTGATGGTCGATTGCGGTATGAGCTTCGAAGCCCAGGAACACAGTTT
Organism: Pseudomonadota bacterium; assembly: GCA_039024595.1. Classification (GTDB taxonomy): domain Bacteria; phylum Pseudomonadota; class Gammaproteobacteria; order Pseudomonadales; family Halieaceae; genus Congregibacter. The sequence goes on from JBCCQO010000291.1 coordinate 1,732, forward strand.
ACGGCCGAAATTGGTAGCAGCTGACCCAGGCTTTATCGTTGAGCGGAAGTCGGCCCTTGCCGGCATTGTTCTTACCCATGCGCACGAGGACCACATTGGCGCCCTCCCCGTTCTGTGGGAGCGCTTTCCGGTCCCCGTTTACGCAACCCCGTTTACCGCAGAAGTGCTGCGGCGCAAAGCGGTTGGTCGCGGCGGTCAGATTCCGAGTTCAATCATCGAGTGTGTGCCGGGTGAGACAACACAGATCGGGCCTTTCAAAATCGACTGGCTGGCGGTTACCCATTCGACGGCGGATTGCGCCGCGCTTTGTATTCGCTGCGAAGCGGGGTCGGTCCTACACACCGCCGATTGGAAATGCGATTCCGATCCGGTCGTCGGCCGGGCGTTTGATTCAACGCCGTTTCGGCAAGTAGGCCGTGCGGGTTTGGATGCGGTGGTCTGCGATTCCACCAACGCAAACATTCCGGGCCGTTCCGTGAGTGAAGGAGACGTCCTAGCGGGGTGGCGCGACGTGATAAAGCGTTGTGAAGGTCGCGTTGTGGTTGCTTGCTTTTCCAGCAATGTCGCTCGCATGCGTAGTCTGGCACTGGCCGCCGAGCGCACGCAGCGCTATTTCGGCTTGCTCGGTCGATCCTTAGAGACGATTCACAATGCGGCACTTGCGACGGGGCTGCTTGCGCGGAGTGAGCGTTTGATACAAGCATCGCATCTTGGGTATCTCCCTAAGCACGAAGTGCTCGCCCTGGCGACGGGGACGCAAGGCGAGGTGGGTTCTGCTCTCCATAGGCTTGCTGCGGGCAGCCATCCTCAGTTGGATCTTGAAGAAGGCGACACGCTGATCTACAGCGCTAGGATTATTCCGGGAAATGAGGATGCGATTGGCCGTGTGTTCCAGCGTCTGCGCGACCGGGGCGTCGACATTGTTGACTCCTCTCAGGAGGTGGTCCATGCCTCGGGTCATCCCTGTGAGGAGGAGCTGATTGACATGTATCAGTGGTTGCAACCACGGCTTGCGATTCCTGTGCATGGCGAGGAGCCCCACCTGCGTGCCAATGCCCAGCTCGCTCGAGATGCGGGTGCGCGGATGGTGCTGACTGGGAACAATGGTGACTTGTTCTACCTTGCTCCGGAACCGGGCATACGTCGCAAGGCGGCAAGCGCCGGTCGTATTGAACTCGAGGAACGGCGGGAGACAAAGCCCTTGCCCTGATCGCTAATCTCACTTAGGCTACAGTGAGTGTCAAAGTAGAACTATATATTTGATTCCTGGTTCTCCTACAAGGGCAGTCCTATGAGCGATCTAGCGATTGAAAACCCCAGTGCAAAAGGTGCGGTACTTGTAATCGGCGCTGGAGATGCGATTGGCTCCGCTATTTGTCGAAGGTTCGCCCGCGAGGGTTACAAGGTGTTTGCCGCAAGGCGCAATCCGGAGCGTCTCACCCAGTTGGTTGAAGAAGCCAATAAGCAGGGGTGGTCCATACAGGCTGTGGCTTGCGACGCGCGCCAAGAAGAACAGATAGAGCAGGTCTTCGCGTCTATCGAATCTGCACACGGTCCCCTTGAAGTTGTCGTTTTCAACATCGGCGCGAACGTACCGATGAGTGTTCTGGATACGGACAGCCGCAAGTTTAGGAAGATCTGGGAGATGGCTTGCTACGCGGGCTTTCTCACCGGCCGAGAAGCCGCAAAGTACATGCTCCCGAGAGAAAAGGGCACGATCATCTTTACCGGCGCCACCGCAAGCGTTCGCGGAGCATCAGGCTTTGGTGCTTTCGCCAGCGCGAAACATGGTCTTCGCGCTTGGGCTCAGAGCATGGCGCGCGAGCTCGCACCTAAGAACATTCATGTGGCCCATGTAGTGATTGATGCACCTGTCGATACGGCATGGATTCACGAAAACTTTGCCAATGCAGACTCTCTGGCCGAGAACGACGGTCTTGTTGAGCCAGAGGAACTGGCATCCCTTTACTTGACCCTTCACCAGCAGCACCGCAGTGCTTGGACTTTCGAGATGGACGTTCGCCCGTGGGTGGAGCAGTGGTGAATCAGCTTATGCGTAGATCTGGGTAGAGCTTCAACCCCGGCAAGGCCGCAAGAACCGATGACAGAAACAACAGAAAAAGAATCGCAACAAGGATGATCTAATAATGGATGTGGAGTTTTACTTTGATTTTGGAAGCCCGACCGCTTACCTGGCGAACGGACAGTTGCAGAAGCTCTGCACTCAGTACGATGCCAATCTCATTTATAAGCCCGTGCTACTCGGCGGTATTTTCAAGGCGACCGGGAATGCACCACCCGCTACCGTACCGGCTAAGGGGCTGTACATGAATAACGATCTTCCTCGCTTTGCGAAGCGCTATGGAATGACGTTGAACTTCAATCCCTATTTCCCCGTGAATACGTTGCAGCTTATGCGTGGCGTATACGCGTCGCGTGAACTCGGTGTCACCAGCGAGTACATCGATGCTATGTTCAAAGCGATGTGGGTCGATGAGAAAAACATGGGCGAAATGGAGATTGTGGCTGAAGTACTAACCACTGCAGGACTCGATGCGGCCGCGTTTGCAGAGAAGATCGTGCAACCCGAGATCAAACAGGCTTTGATCGCAGACACAGAAGCCGCAGTTGCGCGTGGCTTGTTCGGCGCGCCTACGATCTTTGTGGGAGACGAGATGTTTTTTGGTCAGGACCGGCTTGATTTTGTTGAGGAACGCCTCGCCGGTTCCTAGCTCGTCACCGCTGTGAGCAGATCTTTCCGCGTTGCGCCGAAGGCGAGACCCTTGCAAGAGCCCATCCTCTAAGAGTCCCTCCTGCAGGAGTCACTGCAAGAGCGGCCGCAAGCGTTCTATCAGAAAGTCTATGAGCGTACGTACTTTTGCAGTGAGTGCGTTCGACTTTGGGTAGACGATCCAGATCGCCGATC
>JBCCQO010000292.1:0-4616 GCA_039024595.1 Pseudomonadota bacterium
CTGTCCGTCCCCTGTCCACCAGCGCGCTTATCATTACTTCGGTACTGGTTCTAACGTGGGCAGCTCGAATCTCCAAACACCAGCTCCCGATTGCTTTGTTACTTTGCGCAGCGGTGCTGCTACTTCGGAACCGAGTTCCGGTCCCCGCGAGCAGGGTGACAATATTTGACGTGGGGCAGGGGCTGGCCGCGCTGGTAGAACACGAGAATACTCGAATTCTCATCGACACGGCGGGCCAGTTTGCCAGCGGCACACCGATTGCTCAGCAGACCTTTTCCAACTATCTGGTAGAGCGCGCGCGTATTAAGCATCAGGATAAGCCGGTGCTGGATCTCCTGATAGTGAGTCACGAAGACTTGGATCACAGGGGCGGTGAAGACTTTCTTCGATCACGGCTGCATGTAAAACAGACGCTGCGCGGCGAGTGGCCAGACGGTATTCACTCGGAAGTCGCTGACGCTCCAGTGCTGATCGGCGGGCACCTAGATCTGTTTCGGTCTCTTAACCCGAATCTTCGCCAAAAGCCGGGCAAAAACCAGAATCAAACCTCGACCGACGCAGAACTCTGCCGGCTGGGTCGAACCATGCGCTGGCCATCGGGCTTAAGCTTAAGGGTGCTGTCCGATCCAGCCAACACGGGAACCAGAAACGATCGATCCTGCGTGTTGCTTCTCACAATCCAGGGCTATCGTTTTCTGTTTCCCGGTGACATAGGTAGCGGAGTTGAAAGAGCGCTTACGGCCTATTGGAGAGACGAGCTTAAGGCAGATGTCCTGATTGCGGGTCATCACGGCTCCGCTTCGTCGTCCAGCCGGCTGTGGCTGAAATGGGTTGAGCCTCGCCGGTTTGTCGTTTCCGCTGGCTATGAAAACGCCTTTGGCCATCCGGCTGCGGAGGTACTAGATCGTGTAGAGCCATCCCAGGCGACAGTGATCAGTACCGCTGAGCGCGGCGCGATAGTGTTTGACCTCAGCGAAGAGGGCGATCTCAGATGCCGAACGCTGCGCCACCGTTGGGCTCCCATGTGGCGGTGGGCGGCGCAGAAAGACCGCTGCTGACGGCTCAGTGTCCATCGGCCATGGGCAAGCCCTAGGCATGCGCGAGCGGTATACTTAGCGCCTACGAATCGTCCATTTAGAGAGATCAGCGTGCTAGAACTGGTGACTGCCGGCGGATGGTTGATGATCGTGATCATCGGCTGTTCCGTAGTAGCTATTGCAATCTGTATAGAGCGTTTTTACCTGCTAAACCCTCGCCGTATTGCCCCACCCCATCTGCTTGCGTCGGTTTGGAAACAGTTAAAAGCCAATGAGTTGGACGGCGCTAAAATCCGTCATCTGCGCGAATCGTCTCACCTTGGCCGGATTTTGGCCGCGGGCCTCGCAAACGCTCACCACGGTCGCGATGTGATGAAAGAGAGCATTGAAGAAGCGGCCCGCCATGTCGTCCACGAACTCGAGCGGTACTTAAACACCTTAGGAACGATCGCCGCGATCGCGCCGCTGCTGGGTCTGCTGGGTACCGTCGTGGGCATGATCCGTGTTTTTGCAGAAATTATGTCCCAAGGTACGGGCAACGCTAGCGCCCTTGCCGGAGGCATCTCCGAGGCGCTGATCACGACAGCGGCGGGGCTTTGCGTCGCGATTCCCGCGCTGGTAATGCATCGCTACTTTACCGGTCGAATTGATGCGATCGTGGTCGAGTTAGAACAGCAAACCATCAAACTAGTCGACGCAATTCACGCACAAGATGATGAGAAAAGTGCGGCATGAAATTTAAGCGCCAAGTCCGGGAAGAGCTGAGCGTCAATCTTACGCCGTTAATCGACGTCGTGTTTTTGCTGCTGATTTTCTTCATGGTCTCGACGACCTTCACGCGCGAGACTCAGCTCTCCGTGGATCTGCCCGAAGCCACAGGCTTAGTTCGAGAAGAAGCGGATCAGCAAGTGGAGGTTCAGATCGACGAGCGCGGTGACTACCGAGTCAATGGTCGGCCACTGGTCGATAATCGTATGCGTACCTTGCAGGCGGCTGTTTACAAGATTGCCCAGGGCGATACGACGCTGCCGTTTATTATTTCCGCAGATGCGCAAGCAGCCCACGAGTCCGTGGTGCGCGCGATGGACGCGGCGGGCCAGATGGGCTTTAGTCGACTCAGTATTGCCTCCATACAACCACAGAACAGTGGCCCCGAGGGTGCTCCCTGACCTGCGATGGCGCAAAGCGTGAGCAGGTATCGGTTTGAAGGCTAAGCTTGTCGGCTTTGTTGAGCGAGCGTGGTTCGGTTCGCCGGGCATTTTGTGGGTACTGCTACCGCTTGAGTGGATATACCGTGTAGTTATTCGCTGGCGCCGATCGCTCTATCGGAACGGTTACTTGCGGAGTGTGCATTGCGGTGTGCCGACCGTCGTTGTCGGCAATCTTACCGCGGGCGGTTCGGGTAAGACGCCTATCGTAAAGGGGGTCGCACAGTTCTTAAGCGCGCATGGCTACCGGGTGGCGATCATCAGTCGTGGTTATGGAGGTATGGAGGAAGGTCCTTACCAAGTGCGCCAAGACGACTCCGCTAGTAGGGTTGGCGATGAAGCGCTCATGCTCGCCCGCGGTTTGTCGTGTGCTGTGATCATTGGACGCGATCGCGTTAGCGCCGCGGCACTCGCGAAGAAACAGGGCGCACAAGTTGTGGTAAGTGATGACGGCTTACAACACTATGCACTAAAGCGAGATGTTGAAATCATCGCAATCGATAACCACGGAAGGTTCGGCAACGGTCACCGGTTACCCGTTGGGCCCTTGCGGGAACCGGAGTCCCGACTGCAGGAAGCGGATTTTGTTCTTGAGCGCAGTGGTGGCGATTCGCCTGGTAACATCACTTATCGCCCAGACAGTTTTCTAAATCGGCGTTCCGGGACTAGCAGCGCTGTCGAAGACGGTGCCTCCGTATTACTGTCAGAGCACTCGGAGTCTGCTTCGGACATGGTTGGCGCTGGATCGCACAGCAACCCTTCGAAAGAAAGAGAATCGCTGGATGGACGGGGTTCTCCGGCGATAACGGTCCATGCGTTGGCGGCGATCGCAAGGCCCGCCAGATTTTTCGACGAATTAAAGCAATTGGGTTTGAGACCGATAGAGCACAGTTACCCGGATCACAGCATACCGTCAGCGGATGAGCTAGCGCGACTCGCTGATTTACCCTTGATCATGACGGAAAAAGACCACGTAAAATTGCCGATTGATATTCATCCGAATAGCTGGGTGCTGTTGATGCGTACGGTTTTCCCTCAAGGTTTTGAAGAGCAGCTCCTCGGTCGTTTGAAAGCGCTAGGGGCCGAGCCTTCCAGCGAACTTGCAAGCGCAAGCTTTAGCGCTTCGGGCACAGACAGTGAGCGTGACGACGGAGCGCATCGATGAGTTATACCGTGGTCATTCCCGCGCGCTACGCGTCGACCCGCCTACCAGGTAAACCGCTACTCGACATCGCCGGTAAGACGATGCTTCAGCGGGTGTGGGAGCGGGCGAAACTCTCTGGTGCATCCGCGGTGATCATCGCGACCGATGACCAGCGCATCTACACCACCGCGGAAGCATTTGGTGCAAAAGTAGCAATGACTCGAGCGGAACATCCCAGCGGAACGGACCGACTCGCAGAAGTGGTAGCGCAGGAACAGCTGAGCTCGGATCACATTGTCGTCAACGTTCAGGGCGACGAGCCTCTGATTCCAGCGGCGGTTATCGATCAAGTTGCCCTAAACCTGTCGAATCACACCGACGCGAGTGTTGCTACGCTGTGCGAGTCAATTACTAGCGTAGGCGCACTGCGCGATCCCAGTGCGGTCAAGGTCGTCTTCGATCAGGAGGGCTACGCGAGTTACTTTAGCCGCAGTTGTATTCCTTTTCCGCGTGATCACGATTGGAACAGTGGTGAGTTTCCCGCAGGGGATTGGTATCGACATATCGGAATTTACGCCTATCGCACCGCTTTTCTAAAACAATTCTGCGCCTGGACGCCCGCTCCGACGGAGCGGTGTGAGTCCTTAGAGCAGCTGCGCGCACTGCACTATGGTCATCGAATTCACGTGCAAGAGGCATCCGAAGCCGTACCCGCCGGGGTAGACACTGCTGAAGATCTTGAACTTGTGCGCAAGTGGGTGACCGAAGCGACTGCTTCATGAACGAAGTGCGCAACGCGGAATCCCATTCTAAGCTCGGGGAAGGAGCTTCGATTCCGTGTGCTTCCATCCCAAATACCCTAGCTCTACCCAGTAGGGCAGATGCTTTGTGGCGTGCGTCCAGTGAAAAAGAGTTGGTCGAAGCCGTAAAACAAGCCGTGAGTGAGCGACGCGATTTATTGCCCTTGGGGGAGGGGAGTAATGTCGTTCTCCCCGCACGGCTAGACAAAACGGTTGTGCAGGTCACAGACAGCTCCGTCACCAAAATTGGTACCGGGACAGCCGGTGGTGCGCTCGTCCGTGTCGGTGCGGGCAAGGCCTGGCACAGCTGGGTTTTGGAGTCGCTGGAGCAGAGTTGGCTGGGACTGGAAAACTTGGCATTAATACCCGGCAGTGTCGGCGCCGCGCCTATTCAGAATATCGGCGCCTATGGACGAGAGGTAATGGA
>JBCCQO010000293.1:0-4577 GCA_039024595.1 Pseudomonadota bacterium
GGAACCATCTTGATGAGCTGCGCTCGGGTTCCTATGACAACATGGATCATTCCGCAATTATCCGTGGCAGCTCACAACTCAAACGCGCTGGAAGCAAAGGACTCGATTTTCGTACACATTCTCGCCGTAAGGCTGAGACATGCAATTTAGATCTTGTCTTATTAAAATCTCGTTTCGAAAAAAACAGCTCCGTTCTCAAACGGAACATGAATTGAGCTTAACCTGAAGCATGCGCCGCTAAGACACTGCCTCGCTAATGTACCTAGAACTCGCTGCATCGCAAGTTGAACGCTGGATGTTGAATCCATACATGTATGGACTCGTCCTAATCCTTTTGTGCCTGTCGGTAATCCGGCGAGTGGAGCCGTTGAACTCAAGTTTCTGGACGGCGACCTTTCAAGACTATTTGTATGGCGTACTCTATGCGGTAGTTTACTTTCCTCTGATCGCTATCTGTTTGGAGTTCGCCACAGATGGACTCAATCGGGCGTTTCCAGAGCTCACGATCAGCTCGTTGGACCGGCTACCTTCATGGACCAAGCTTCTGTTGCTCGTTGTCGTTGACGACTTCCTTTCCTACTGGAGCCACCGACTTCGGCACGTGGTGCGGCCGTTATGGCATTTTCACGCGGTGCACCACAGTCAAGAAAACCTCAATCCTTTCACAACCAAGAAGTTCCATCCCTTCGAAAACTTCTTCCATAAGGCAGTATTTCTTCTCATCCCTATGACGATGCTCGGCTTGAGTTTTGAGGGGTTCTATCTCTATCTCGTACTGGATGCGGCTTGGGACTACTTCATTCACTCGAATATCAAAATTAACCTGGGCCCTCTCGAGCGACTGATCGTCACCCCTCAATACCACCGAATACATCATTCCCGTCTTCCAGAGCACGTGGACAGGAATTTCAGCGACCGGCTTGTACTGTGGGATCAGGTCTTCGGGACTGCCCACTTCGAGCGTGACAGCTTTCCTCCAACCGGAGTACCCGGATATCTACCCAGCGAGCGCAGCTCAAAGCGATTCCTCACCAATCACCTATACGATCTAAAATATCCGTTTGCGATGAACCTGCGTGACTTCCGAGACTGGTTGTCAAAAAAGAAGCGCGCGAGTGAAGTTTAGTCGTCCAGAATTTGAGCCGGCTCACTCAACTCTCGCATCGAGCCCAGTTTGGTCCCTAATCGAACTGGCCCTTTCGTCGTAGAGCCGCCAAAATATAGGAAAACTAATAGTCCTCTCCCCAATCAGGACAAAAGCTTTTGCGAGGCTTAGCCAAACGATGAATCTTTCTGAAACCGTCACGATCGTTGTTGTCCCGCGTGAACGATTCAGCACCGCGCCGGATTCGCTCGCGCATGTTCTCACGATGACGCCCAAGGGAGTTTCCTTCGTTTATGTGGAAGGACATCCGCCCGAACCTGTTAGGAAACGCTTACGAGAGGTGGCCGACGAACGCGTCAGCTTTGTGGAGTCGTCTCACTACCTGTCACCCAACCATGCGCGCAATCTTGGCTTCGCGCAGGTTACGACGCCCTACGTGGCGTTTATTGATAATGATGTATGGGTGAGAGACAACTGGCTGGAATATCTTGTGGCCTGCGCGCTAGAAGAAGACGCCTCGGTAGTTGGCCCACTTTATCTACAAGGCGATAGGGATGCACCGGAAGTGCACATGGCCGGCGGTGCCGCACGCATAGAGATCAGAGACGGTGCTCGACGGCTACGAGCGACGCATATTATGCAGGGAGTTCCGCTAGCCAAAGCGCTTCCCAAACTTAAGCGCTGCGAAACGGAGCAGATTGAGTTTCACGGCGTTTTAATCCGCTCTGAAGACCTTCGAAGCATTGGTGGTTTGGATGAGAAGCTGCTTTGCTCTCGCGAGCACATCGATCTGTGCATGACGATGCGTGGGCAAGGGATGAAAATCATGATTGAGCCAAAAAGCATGCTCACCTACACACGTCCGCCACCCTTCGCCTGGAGTGATTTACGCTACTACAGCCTACGTTGGTCTGAGGACTGGAGCAGCCGGACGCTGGAACACTTTTTCGAAAAGTGGAATCTGGACAAGAGTCGAATCCCACACATGATGACCTGGACCAAGAAGCAGCGCTATCGGTTCCTCGAACCCTGGTATTCGCGAACCACCCGTTGGCTGGCGCGTAACGTGGGTGAAGAGCGCGTCGTCACTTTCCTTCGATATACCCTTTACCCGATTGAGGGCGCGGTCAATCGTGTTGCCAATGTGCTTATGGGATCGCGACGACACGAAGCAGCGAATACGCCTAACGGTAGCCAGTGAAACTTGTTATACAGATACCCTGCCTCAATGAGGAGGAGTCTCTGGCGAACACGCTCCAAGACTTGCCTACGAGCATTGCCGGCATTGATGACATACAAGTCCTCATCATAGACGATGGAAGCACGGACAATACGGTCGCGGTCGCTCGTGCCCACGGAGTGGATAAGATCGTTCAGCATAGGAGGAACCGTGGCCTAGCGAAGAGTTTTCAGTCTGGCTTGGAAGCAGCTCTTTCGATGGGCGCTGATCTGATTGTGAACACCGACGCGGACAACCAATATTGCGGAGAAGATATCGCGCTTCTGGTCGAACCACTGCTTGCAGGAGAAGCGGATATCGTCATTGGAGATCGACAGCTCGCAAAGAATCGCCAGTTTGGGACTGTTAAAACGATGCTTCAAAAACTGGGTAGCAGCGTTGTGAGTTCTTTGTCGGGCCTTCGCGTGCCAGACGCGGTTTCGGGATTTCGCGCCATAACGAGAGACGCTGCCCTGCAGACCACGATTATTTCTAGCTTCAGTTATACGACGGAAATGATTATTCAGGCAGGGAATAAGCGCATGGCCGTCACTTCTATTCCGATACGAACGAATCGTGTTACGCGCCCACCTCGGCTTTTTAAGTCGACCCCATCGTTTGTGCTTCAACAGGGCATCACGATGATTCGCATGTACGCGATGTACCGACCCTTACGTTTCTTCTTTATTCTTGGTGCATTCCTCAGCCTGATTGGCATCGTTCCGATGCTGCGGTTTCTATACTTCTTCTTTAACGGAGATGGTACCGGCCATCTTCAGTCCTTAGTGCTTGGAAGTGCGATTTTGATCCTCGGCATGATGGTGTTTGTGACCGGATTGCTGTCGGATTTGATATCGCAAAATCGAAGGCTTCAGGAAGATATCCTTGAACGAATTCGGCGCAAGGAGCAGCTTAGCGATAGCGTAAAGGATTAGACACCCGCTGATAAACAAGCATCGCAAAGAACATCAGCGCCGGGGTGAGATGTAGAAAAATACGTAGTGACGCTGTCTTTCGTACGGCACCTAGCGAGAATTTGGTTAGGGAAAACAAAAGCAAGTAAAGGATAAATGCAGCCACCAAAGCCGCTAGGAATGCTCGTAGCGTCTTGTCTTTCGCAAGATGTTGAATAGAGAAAACGAACGCTCCCAAAATCAAGACAGGCATGAGATGCCAACTGTCGGTCTCTGTGAACTGCGTGAATACGGCGATCAGGGCTTGCGGTTTGAAGTTTATTTTTAGCGTTTCTAGGCTATGCCCGGCGATCACAAAGTCCGTTGGGATTAGAAAAAACGTCCCTAGCGCAAGCAGCCCCGCCCCGAGAGACAGCATGGCTGCGACCCTAATTCGGCAGTAAAGAAACAGTGCACATGGCACAAGCGACAGGGCCCAGAAAAAACCTTCGTTTTTGATTTGTGTGGCTGCGATAGCAAGAACTGCGGCAATGGCAAGACGCCCGGGGGACTTTTGTTGCTCCGCCTCCACAAGCATGGCAAGTGCTGCAAGAACGACGACGCCTAAAGGAAAGTCTGCGTACCCAGCCAGCGCCGTATGCGTGCCTATTAGTGGCAAAGACACCAGAAAATAAGTGAAGCAAATCGCACAAAGGCGAGAGACTCCAAGGTTTACTGCCTGACCGTAAAACACTAGCGACAAAGCCAAAAGAAATAAGAGCCAAGGCGCCGCGATTGCTGAAGAGTTCCATACTCCGATCGCCAAACAAATCCAAACCTGGAGCAACGGCATGGTAGGGGGGTACTTTGCATGATGATCCGTGTAAGCGATCCCATCGGGTGGGAGCCGCAACCAATCACTGTTGCTCACGAAAGGCTGTAGAGACTGCGTCTCGAACCAGACTTTCGATTTCGTCGCCCAGTGCATCGCCGCATCCCAGGGGTAAAGAGGGCGATAACTTGCCTCAACCGCTGGCACCAGAATATGTGCGGCAATCAGCGCCGCCATGAGAAAAAACACGAGCTTCGGAAAGAGAGAAGTATTTAGCGGGATATCGTTCGATCCACTTTCTTGTTTGGCATGGCTTGTCTGCGAAATTAGTCCTCTTCTATAGAACGCTCCCACAGCTAGGAGGGTTACAAACGAAGCGAGAAGAAATCCAGAGCTTGTTAAAGCGAGATTTGCCGCGCCCATTCCCCTAAGAACAGCGGTAGCCAACAACATGCCGAGAATGATTCCGTAGCCCAGCACCGACGCATCGATCTGTTTTACCGATTTATTGACAGCGATGAGCATTAA
>JBCCQO010000294.1:0-4561 GCA_039024595.1 Pseudomonadota bacterium
GGCCGATTCGATGGCGGTTTCGATCATTGCGTTCAATTCATCGTCAGACAGCTGCTCAGGGAGGAACTCTTGAATGACCAAGATTTCCGCTGCCTCCTGCGCAGCCAGCTCGGCTCGCCCTGCCGCTTCATACTGCTGCTGGGAGTCTCGACGTTGTTTGATCATCTTGTCGAGAATAGCGAGCACGCGAGCTTCATCGAGCTCGATGCGTTCATCCACTTCGACTCTTTTGAATTCGGCCTGCATCAGACGAATCGTAGCGAGTCGCTCTTTGGCTCGGCTCTTCATGGCCTCTTTCATCGCAACTTTGATGGCGGCTTGCGTTTGCGATGCGCCGGCGTTGGACTCGCTCATTGGGTTGACCTGGGGTATTCCTACGCCCGTACATGGGCTGTTCGCAATTTTTGGCGCTCGTTCTGACTCGTTCTGAGATGTGTCGCCTGTTGTATCGCCTTTTGTCAGACTTAAGTCTGTCTCAAGTCTGCCTTCAGCGTTTGCTGAAGCCAATCGAAAACGTCTAGTACAAACGAACGCGCTTGCGGTTTTCGCGGGATACTTTCTTCAGATGCCGTTTAACAGCTGCTGCGGCAGCGCGCTTACGCACAGTCGTCGGCTTTTCATAGTGCTCACGACGGCGAACTTCTGATAGAACACCTGCTTTTTCGCAGGAACGCTTGAAGCGGCGTAAAGCCACGTCAAAGGGCTCGTTCTCTTTTACCTTGATATGAGGCATCGATTGTTCCTGTACTCTCGTAACGATCCACGTGAAATTAGCAACTCCACAGATCGATCAAATTGTCTAAAAGCTTCCTCCATCGCACACTCACGGTTAGTGTGAGCCGTACCGGAAGAACCCGTAATTTTGAGGGCGCGCAGTCTAAACAGTTAAGTCCTTATTTGCAAAGTGAAAAATGTGGGTGCTTGTGAGCTTTCTTATCTTGCCGAATTTGCCAAATCGGCCCAACGGACGGGTTGCCTTAAAGGCATCGCTACCTGTGGCGGCAAGCGTGGCGTTTGCATACACTCGCGATCCCTTCGCACCGCGAACAGAACCGTATTTGGGGTGGTAAACGGCGTCAGTGATCGTTCTTGGTCTAGAAACTTCTTGCGATGAAACCGGCGTAGCCCTGTTCGACACCGAAACAGGGCTTCTCGCGCACGCGCTCTTCTCTCAGGTCGCCGTTCACCGAGAATATGGCGGTGTGGTACCCGAGTTAGCGTCGCGGGACCATATTCGTAAAACGCTTCCCTTGATCGACGAAGTACTCGGCGAGGCTGCGCTTCCGGCGGACGCTATCAATGCGGTGGCTTACACCGCCGGTCCTGGGTTGATCGGTTCGCTAATGGTTGGGGCCATGACCGCGCGGTCGCTCGCTGTCGGCTGGGGTGTGCCAGTTTTAGGGGTACACCACATGGAGGGGCACCTTTTAGCCCCAATGCTGGAAGAAGACCGCCCGGAGTTTCCCTTTGTCGCGCTCCTGGTATCCGGTGGGCATACGCAGCTGATAAGAGTCGACGGAATTGGGCATTACAAGATGCTGGGTGAGTCCCTTGACGACGCTGCAGGTGAAGCTTTCGATAAAACAGCAAAGATGCTTGGGCTTCCGTATCCGGGTGGTCCTCATGTGGCTAAATTAGCTGAGGGAGGCGACCCGACACGCTTTGATTTTCCGCGACCGATGGTGAATCGACCGGGTCTAGACTTTTCCTTCAGCGGACTTAAGACCCACACCTTGACGACCCTAAGAAGCCTGGAGTCGGAAGGCAATCTGAATGATCAGGCGCGAGCTGATGTTGCTCGCGCTTTTGAAGAAGCGGTTGTTGCCACGCTCGTGATTAAGTGCCGTCGCGCGCTCGAACAGGAAAAGCTGTCTCGGATCATTATGTCCGGGGGTGTCAGCGCCAATGTGAATCTGCGTCAGCAGCTAGCGTCCGCTATGAACAAGATCGGCGCGAGAGCTTTCTACCCCGCGATGGAGTATTGCACGGATAATGGGGCGATGATTGCATATGCCGGCGCGCAGCGACTTTTGGCTGGCCAAAAAGATGGCAAGGCACTACTAGTGCGTGCACGCTGGCCGTTAACGGACCTAGAGGCTATCCCGACAACACCCATGCAAGGCTAGGAAGCAACGATTGCAGGATATCGTTTACATAAAAGAGTTACGCGTTGCCACAGTGATTGGCGTCTATGGTTGGGAACGGGACGTACGCCAGGAATTGCTTCTTGATCTTGAGATGGCTTGGAACACGGCAGTGCCTGCGAAGGCTGATGATGTGAGTCTGGCACTCGACTATGCGTCTGTGTCAAACCGCCTCATCGAATTTGCTAACGAAGCTCGCTTTCAACTCATCGAATCTTTCGCAGAGGGTGTGGCTGAGCTGCTGCAGCGTGAGTTTTCGGTTACTTGGGTACAGGTTTCCGTGGCAAAACCTGGAGCGGTCCGCGATGCTAAGAGCGTTGGGGTACGTATTGTTCGAGGTCAAACTGTAGTATGAGCGACAGCGCTCGAATCTTTCTTGGTGTCGGCAGTAATATCGACCCGGCGCACAATATTCCCGCGGGTTTGGATGCGCTGCGAGCTTTGTTTGGTGCTATCGAATGCTCAAACGTTTATCAGAGTGACGCCGTCGGCTTTGCTGGGGCTCCCTTTTGGAATCTCGTCATCACCTGTCACAGCGATTTGAGCGTCGGTGTTTTGCAGCGGGCACTGCGGCAGATCGAGTACGACTTTGGGCGACCGAAGAATGCGTCCCGTTTTAGTGACCGTCATCTGGATATTGATATTCTGCTGGTTGGGAAATTGACCGGCGTTGTTGATGGTGTGGAACTCCCGCGCGGTGAGATTCTGGAACAAGCGTTTGTACTCAGACCGCTAGCCGAGCTCGCACCAAAGCTGAAACACCCGCTGGTTGCGTGCACTCTAGAGACTTTGTGGCGGGACTTCGATCAAGAAAGTCAGCGATTACTACCCGTGGATCTGGGCCAGCTGCTTGCGGTCATATAGGCCGGGGCCCACTCACTTACCGGTGGTAAACCCTTGGATCGCGGTCTCTTACGCGGCGGGACTGTTCGTAGCACGACTGTTCATAGCACGACTGTTCATAGCACGATCAGGGGTGGCCGAACCTTACCCAACTGCAACTTTCTCGACTACACCTTTCCCGACTGCACCTCGCCCAACTGCACCCCACCCAACAGTACCTTACGGAGCAGCCATCGACTCTAAAGCTCTTATCCGTTCGGCTCTGATAGCGTCACCCAGCTTTGCCCCACGAGGCTTTTCTAAAGCATCTTCGAACTTCAGAAGCACGGAGGCTGCATCCACCGCCCTCGCTTTCGCAGCTGCGGTGCGTAAAAATTCGGCCTGCGGGTATTCGATGTCCTCATAGCCGATGCGACCACGCGAATCAGCCTCGCAGCAAGCTAGAAACATTTCGAACTTTTCCTGTCCCTTGAGAGCGCCGGCTTTTTCAAGCAGCGCGAGAAGTGCCCCGGCATCCAGGTCTTTCGCGCGATGGCAGTCTAAGTGATGCTCACAGGTAAGCTCTGCCAGTTGCTGAAAACGTTTGGGTACGGCCAGCCGGTCGCACAGTGTTTTTACGAGCGGTAACCCGGCGAGCTCGTGCCCCTTATGAGACGGCAACTGCTGCTCTGGCGTCGCCCCTTTGCCGAGATCATGGGTCAGCGCCGCGAAACTCACTACGCTGTTTTGGGCTAGCTCCGCCGCGCGGCGCAGCACCAACAAGAGATGGCTGCCAACATCACCCTCAGGGTGATGCTTTGCGCTTTGAGGAATACCAAAAAGCACACTGACCTCAGGCATCAGTTGTTCCAGCGCACCGCATTCATGGAGAACTGATATGTATACATCTGGTCGGGATTCACTCAAGGCGCGTTCTGTTTCCACCCAGATTCGTTCTTTGGGGATTGTTGTAAGTTCTCCGGTTGTGGCTAGCTCTTGCATAAGCTCGATGGTTTCGTCTGCCACCTGAAAGCCCAGCTGCGTGTAGCGTGCCGCAAAGCGCGCGACGCGAAGGATGCGCAGCGGGTCTTCTTTGAAGGCAGCGGATACGTGCCTCAGTACCCGCGCATTGAGGTCCTTTTGTCCGCCATAGGGGTCGATCAGCTCTCCATTACCTCCAAGAGCCATCGCATTAATGGTCAGATCTCGACGCTGTAAATCCTCTTCTAGCGTGACGTCCGGCGCGTAGTGCACATCGAAGCCAGTGTAGCCCGCTGCCGTTTTCCGCTCTGTGCGAGCGAGAGCGTACTCTTCTTTAGTTGTTGGATGGAGAAATACGGGGAAGTCCTTGCCAACCTGTGTGTAGCCTAGTTCTAAGAGTTCCTCTGGGCTGGACCCGACCACGACCCAATCTCTCTCCTTGAAGGGATACTTGAGCAGCGTATCGCGAACGGCGCCGCCGACGAGGTAGCACTCTAAAGGCATGGTTAGCGAGTGCAGGGTTCGATCACCCGTTCTCCAGTTTCTAGGCAGTAGAGCGTCATCGCGTTGCCCCACACGCAACCCGTATCTAAGGCGATGGCGGTAGCCGAGCC
>JBCCQO010000295.1:0-4526 GCA_039024595.1 Pseudomonadota bacterium
GTTTTGGTTTCGCCTTTGTACATCGAAGGTCAAAAGATGCCCCTGGACAGGGCAACAACAGTGGAGGCGGCGCGAAGTGCAATCCGTGAACAACTTAAGGAAGCCCAAAGCGACCTAAGCAGAATGGGTATCGATCTCCGCGGATACGACATCATAAACATCGTCGATGATCTCTATGAAGTCCGTTCAGCACTCGGCTACGACCAGATCGCCCTCCGCGGTTGCAGCTTTGGCTCCCAGTGGAGCATGTCTTACATGAAACGCTGGCCTGAAACGGTAGAACGCGCACTGCTCAGTGGAGTAGAGCCCTTGGACTATGCCTACGATGATCCCCGTGGCCTTTGGAATGGCTTTGCCCGACTGGCGGCCCTCGCAGAATTGGACAAAGATCTCGCCGGGGACATACCGGAGGGCGGCATCATGAAAGCGCTCAAAGACCTCATCCAGCAACTTCAAACGGAGCCGGCAAAGGTAACGCTGCCAATACCCGCAGGCGGTACTACTGAAATCGTTCTCGGAGCTGAGGACCTTCGTCAAGCTCTTCGCTTTTCTTTTGGAGAGACGCGCTGGGAGCGACATGAAAACTGGCCCAAGTTTGTTCTTGAAATGGTGAATGGGGACTTTCGCTATTTAGCGATGATCGCTGCTCGCATGCGCAGCCAACCCAGGAAAGACGAACTCATTGGATTGCTGATCGACAATAGCCTTGGCATTAGCAGCCGCCGCGAAGCGGAGCTTTTGGAACGACCCGAGCATCGCTGGCTTGGTGATATCAATAGCTACTACCGCGACACGAGGGACCTGACTGTGACGCCGCAGGTTGACGATGCTTTCCGGGCAGACTTTAGCATCGATGTTCCGGTGCTGCTGGTCAACGGAGACATCGATTGGTCTACGCCGCTAGAGAACGCTGAGCACGAGCTGAAATTTCTAACTAATGGGCACCTTCTTCGAGTAAACGGAGCGGGCCACTGTCCCATTCCTGTTGAGCTCAGGGATCATAAGCCCGAGCTAATGGAGTTGGTGTACCAGTTCTTCGAAGCGGACTTCAGCGAGGGCAGCGACTACTTCGATAAGCTGCCCAAAGAGGTGGATCTTCCCAGCTATGACTTCACAACTCTTGGCGGGCAGTCTCTATTCGAGAAAGCGCTGTTTGTCTATGGCGCTGAATGATCGCCTCATAGCAAGCTATGCGACAAACACGATCCGTATCAGGCGTAGAAAACGGATATGAGATCCTTGCCTTACAACAGAAGGTGCTGGAACAGTTAGAGCCGTGCGAGTACGGATTAGGATCTGCCCTAAGCCTAACTCAGCTTAAGTCGAGCACCCTCTTGATGCCACTAAAGACATCAAGGCAGTTTCTGAGTCCTGAGATTTTTTTTCGCTGCCTTATGTGATGACCCCAATGTAGTTCTTGCCCATCAATGTAGTCACGACCTCACGGATGAAGGCTGGCCCGTTGGGTCCGTGAGCCATCACGACGATTCCTTTTCGGGTCATCGGATCTCCTACCGCGAGCGCATGGTGAGATGGTCCGTTTCTACCCCAATGATAGAAGCTGACTCCCTCATGTCGTCGCTCAAGACCCCACCCCAAGGCCGCGAGGTAGTACACCGTTCTGCACATAGGTTCGCTCGTATTGGGGAATCAGCATCGTTTCACGCATACTTTCAGAAAGCTCGAAAGGCTGGCGCCGACGTCCCGGTAGCATTAGGGCAACAAATCTGGCGAAGTCCGCGGGAGTACAGCGCAGGCTAGAAGGACTATTGATCATCATGCTTGTGGGTAGTCGCCAATACCAATCCGGTTGCTGTTGCAAACGAGGATGGACAAAAGGCGCTATTTCGTACGACGCTCGAACCTGATCCTCTGCAGTCCACTGCTTCAGAGGAAGCCCCCATTTTTCAGCCACTTCCTGCATCTTCCACCCGCGAGCTCTTCGATACTGCAATGTATCGACCACCAAAGTGCCATTTTCATCAATCACGTGGTGGTAGGTTTCTCGGCTATCGCGGTCGGGAGACCAGAGCATTTGCATATCTGGAAAGCCCGCTGGCTCAAACAGGCGTTTCCGCATAAAGACGTCCAGCCCCTCTCCAGTAATGTTTTCCATCACTCGTTGTAGCCAGTGATAGGCCTCTCCGGAGTAGCTGCTATCGGTGCCTGGCATGTAGTTTAGCTTCAGTGGTTGAGGACCATCACCGTCCGGGCGCCAGTTCGGGAGTCCGGAGGTGTGCTGCAATGCATCGCGGACCGTGACTTGTTCGGAGAAAGCGTCCTTGATCAGATCTTGCGGGCGGTAATGCTCTACCAAGCGATCATCCAGACCGAGTTCGCCATTCTCAATGGCTTTAAGCACGACGTAGGCAAAAATAGGCTTCGACAAAGAAGCTGCCTGGAATAAAGTCGTCTGAGTGACCGGCTGCTCTGTAGAAACGTTAGTTACTCCAAAGCTCTTATGCCAAGCGAGAGACGAATCCTCTACGAACGCAACGCCTGCACCAGGCAGGTTGAATTCGCGAACGAGTGTTGCAATAAAATCATCAACGTCCAAATTCGGTTGCGCGTAGGCGGAGCCAATGTGAACAGAAGACAAGGCCGACAGGACGCTGAGCGACAACGCTCCTTTGATGATTGTTCTCCTGCCACTGTCTTCCAGCTCGGTTCGTTTCGCGGCAGCCAGATCATTCTGCTTAGTGAGTAATGCCATTCGGACAAATCTCCTGGTTCTTATTTCTGCCAGCGGCAGTTCCTAAGGCTAGAATCAGTCAAGGGTTCAGGTTTGGATTGCGAACTCCGGCCTATTACAGAGCCCGCTATCGCAGACGATGCGGTATACCAGGACTATTAAATGAATAGACCGTTCTCTAAAAATCAAGGCTTCGCGCACCGAGACATGTACCATTCCCATCTGTGTGGACTTGTCTTTTCCCCACCGGAGAACTCAGAGTGTCCTTAGCGCCGTAAAGCGGGATATATCGCTCTCACAGCCGCGATTTGACTGCGCCAAAAACCGCTGTAGCGCGGCAGATCATCATCCGCATCATCGATACGCTTGTCGTAAAACAATCGGAACTCAGGTGCCGGCAATACAATGTAAGGCTCAAGCACTGCGCTGGGGACAAAGGCGATTGCGGGCCCGATGGGCAGCTTCAGATACTCAACAAACGGTTGACCACAGGAACGACACCGCCCTCGGTCAACGGCAGGCGGTGATTTATAGCGCTGAAAGTCGATGCTGCTGACACTGTCCATTTCCACCTCTTCATGACGGAAAATGGCTATATCGGCGTACGGCGCGGCATTAAAGCGCTGACAGATCGTACAGTGACAGAACATTCGCAATCGAGGTTCGCGGTGCATGTGAAGCTTCGACTGCCCGCATTTGCAGCTGATCTCCAAGGGGTGCCCTCGTCATTGTTTCAGTCAGATTAGAACAGAAGGCAACCGAGCGTAACCGACCATTGAGTAATTCCATGAAGGCATTTGATTCGGCTTGCCAAACTCGATCAAGCCAGGTTCCGCCTGGCATTCGCATGCCTATTCTTCCATCCAACCTGTAGGGGATGACAGCATAAAAAAAACAGTCTACTCTGTTTTATTAGAATCACTTATAAGATAACAATCTCTGTGCACCATAGCGCATGTCAGGGGGAAACGCAGTCCATGGATACGACAAAAAAGCACGTCATTTGCCGCGCGTGTCACGCGCAGTGCGGTCTCGTAGTTGACTATGATGAGAACGATCAGCCAGTCGCAGTTCACGGAAACAAGCATAATCCGGCCTACGGGGGTTACTCCTGCGTTCGAGGGCGTGGGCTTCTTAACTATCACAATCTCCCAACGCGCCTTACCGAGTCACTCAAGAGAGGCAGTGATGGAGAGCTTGCGCCGATTCGCTGGCGTGACGCTGCACAAGACGTCGCAGATCGATTGAGCGCGATAGCCGACCAGCACGGACCGGAATCGATTGCGATTTACATTGGAACGTTCGGCTACAACACCTTTCCAGCACATGCTTTTGCTCTGTCCTTCATGGAAGCAATCAATTCGCCGATGATCTTCACATCGGTAACGATAGATCAACCGGGAAAAGGCATCGCAGGAGCCTTGCATGGTCAATGGCTGGCGGGAGGATACCGGCACCAAGAGTGGGATGGCCTAATGCTTGTTGGAACCAACCCGATCGTCTCTATGAACGGCGGCGTGGGCATGAATCCTGCCAAGAATCTGTATGGCGCTCTCAAGCGCGGGATGAAACTGATCGTGATCGATCCGCGAGTGACCGATGTCGCCAAAAAAGCTCACATCCACTTACAGTGCCGCCCAGGTTGCGACGCCGCGATTCTCGCTTGTATCGCCCGGCAAATCATCGAGGAAGAACTGTACGATGACGCTTTTTTACACGAAGAAGTCGAGGGCTTTGAAGCGCTGAAAGCGACTGTCGCACCCTTTACGCCAGAAGCGGTTTCCGAGCTTGCTGGGGTACCCGCAAAGCAACTCGTTGAGGCAGCGCGTCTCTA
>JBCCQO010000296.1:0-4512 GCA_039024595.1 Pseudomonadota bacterium
CCGACACGGGCTAGCCAGTAAAAAGTGTACTGCCACAGGGTGGCGTCGAGCAGCGGATCGTTGACCTGATCGATACCGATAAATGCGAGGCAAACCGTGCCCAGACGTGACACGTGGACGCGCGTACCCAAGCTTCTCTCTCGAACGAACCTGATCACGACAACGCTAGAAGTGAGGTCTCTTTTTCGCTAGCTCGACTACAATGACTGGCTGCTGAACGGTGAACTGGCCCATCATGCCGCCGTCTTCGTGTTCAAGGATGTGGCAGTGATACATATACGGTGTTTGTTCTGTTGCTTCGTGGTGAAAACGCATCAACACGGTTGTTGGCTCTTCGCTTATGACCACCGTGTCTTTCCAACCACGATCCGCCTCGGCGGGTTCTCGGCCATGATGTTCCAGAATAAGGAACGACACTCCGTGCACGTGGAACGGATGGGGCATCATCTCTGCCGTAAGCGTCCATCGTTCTAACTCACCTAAGGCAACTCTTTCGTCTATCCGCGTTAGGTCCATAGATTTTCCATTCACGGTAAACATGTTGTGGTGGTCATGGCTCGCTACGGCCTTTTCAATTTGATCATCATCCATGCCCAGATAGAAACTCCTCTTCTTGGCACCGTCGATCTCCTCTTCGCTGAAGCCTGCTATCGTGTTTAATTCCTCCGGAAGGGAACCGCCGGGATCTAGCTCAGGATCGACGCGTAATTCAAGCACCCTTCTTACTGGATTCTTAAAAATCGGGAGCTGATCCTCCGGATCAGCCGATAAGAGTTCCGCGTTCAGCGAGATTTCGTTGCGACCTCGCATGTCAACCAGCACCTCATTGCGTTCACCGGGAGCCATGGTAAGAGCGGTTATCGCTATCGGCGCCTTCAGGAATCCGCCTTCTGTAGCAATTTTGTAGATCACCTCATCATCACCGAGAGAAAAGGTGTAAAAACGAGCGTTCGATCCGTTGAGCAATCGCAGCCGAACCCATCCCTCGGGTACTTCTACAAAGGGGTCAATAGTCCCATTAACGACCAGGGTATCGCCACGATAGCCGTCCATCATGTCTTGCGGCGTTGGTTCATAGTCCAACAATTTTCCGTCGGAAAACCTGCGGTCCTGAATGACTACGGGTAAATCATCGACCCCATAGCGCTTGGGCAAATCGAGACGTTTCGAATTTTCGTCCTCGATGATGTAGAGGCCTGCAAGACCTTTATAGACGTGTTCCGCCGTTTTGCCCATCAAGTGAGGGTGATACCAACTCGTTCCCGCTTGTTGTGCCACTGGTATGGCTATACGCCAGGCTTCACCACTTTCAATCGCCAGCTGAGGCCCGCCGTCGATGCCACCGCGAACGTGCAGTCCGTGCCCGTGGATCGTGGTCGGCTCCCCAAGTTCGTTCATAAAGGAAACGTTCGCGGTACTGCCTTGATGGAGGCGAACGGTTGGACCTAAATAGGAACCGTTGATACCCATGGTCTGGCTTTCAATATCGGGATAGAAGGTATGCGTGGCCCTTCGCAGCGTGAGCTCAACCCCCTGCCCGCCCTTCGTGTCTAGGAGCGGAGGGATGTGTAAGGGATTTTGCGCGGGAGGCTCGCCGGTCTGCGAGCAGGCCCATAGAAAGACTCCAGTAACGCCCAGAAATATCGTGTTTCTAAGACCTTGCGACATAGATTTAGTTTGCATGGTTAACTCGGTTTGTCCTAAAAGGGCCTTGGTCAACGTGACCCGTCAATGTGTCGAGTTCGATGGGGAGCATCGACGAGATCTTTCTTTCTGAAAGATCAAGGTCGCCGAAATCCCAGGTTTCAAGATCGGCAAAAGCATCCTCTGGAGACGAAAGCAGGTGGATCGGCCATTATGTTAGGTGTGCCGTTAAGAATATCGATGATCGAACCCATACCATCAGAATGATCGGTGGTCGTAAACAGTCATAGGGCCGCGAAAGTTTGACTAGCTGACCGCTGTTTGAGGTAACTTGCTGATCCTTCGCAAAGCGATAAACGTCCGCGGGCATTAGGCGCGTACCAGCGCCGCCGGCACGCCCTCAGAAGTTGTAACTCGCTCGTACCGCCCAGGTTCGCGGAGCACCTAAGGCGCAGCGTTGAACCGAGGTATTATTTACCGAATCCACCGCGCCTAACTGGCTTCCAAAGGCCTGGTCAAATAACACTTGGCAATACCCTTCATCCGTTAAGTTATTGCCAAAGAGGGTGAGTTCCCAGTCGCCAGATGGGGAACGCACTCCAATGCGGGCATTTACGAGGGTGTATGCATCTTGGATAGTCTGTGGATTGTTGTTCGACGTAGCGCCAATGTTCTGCTCGTCGATCCAGCTAACGCTGCCCCCAACAAACACTTCGAGTCGATCCGTCAGCGGAATCGTCCAATCTCCCGCCAAGGAGCCTTGCCACTCTGGCGAAAATACTCTGCGCTCCCCCGTTAAATCCTGAGGTGCGCCGCCGGGTAGACCGGGGGCTCCTTCGAAGTCTAGATACTCGGAATCCAAGTAACTGAGGCCAGCGACCAATCGTAGATTGGGGCTCGGGAGCCAGTTGATATCTGCTTCTAGGCCTTGCTGACGAAGCTCGCCCGCATTCAGGGTCACAAAGGAGAGACCATCGAATGCCCTATCCTGGAAGTCTTCTATATCGGTGCGATACAAGGTGGCATTGGCCGTCATAGCACCGTTTAGCAGGGTGCTTTTTATGCCAAGCTCATAGTTGCTCGTGTCTTCTGGACCAAAAATCCGACGCTCGGCACCCAGCGGGGCAACCGTACCCTGGGAGTTGAATCCACCCGACTTGTATCCGGTTGAGTAGCTTGCAAACAGCATAAGATCCTCAGTCGGAAACCAGGATAGATTCGCCATGCCGGTGACCTTCGAGTCGTCTCGCTCCATGCCGATAACTTCTTCTGGAGCACGGAATGCTCCAGCGACCACATTGTTTACCGTACTTACAAAGTCTCCATCCTTCTGGTCATCAGTCCAGCGTAATCCAAAGGTGGCGGAAAGAGTTTCGGAGAGATTAAAAGTACCTTGCCCGAAAAATGCGAGGCTCTCTAAGGTCTGATCGAAATCGGTTTCGAGTGCGCCTTCCTGCTGCTGGGTCTGACAGAACGCTCCCGTCGCTGCATTGACCGCTGCTGCGATCGTAGGCACGCAAAAGCCGACTCCAGCGCTACGAGAATCGAACACGGTGTAGTCTTCGTTGTAGTAGAAGGCACCCAAGAGCCAATCAAATTTCTCTCCCCCGGGCGAGGAGAGCTGAAACTCCTGGGAAATTGTGCTGGTTTGGAACGTGGTGGTAGCGGGAAGCAGCTCAACCGCCAGGCGAACGTCAATATTAGCGTTGACTGCCTCCCAATCGCGGTAGGCTGTGATAGAGCGGAGCGTTAAACCATTCGCAAACTCGTGGCTAAGATCGAGCGAAATTCCTTCCTGTTCGTCGCTGAGCTGATCTTGGTGGTTTTGGTTTATAGTCCAGTCGAAGCTGTCCTCGGTGGCAGGGTTATTTTGATAAAGCGCATTTTGCGTTCCAAGAAATCTCGGTGTGAGTGTGTCGTTCAACACCTCTATCCCTTGTCCCCCCGCGTTAATCTCTGAGTAATCAAGGGTCAGCAAAGCGGAGGTGCGCTCACTAAGGTCAAAGAGTAGCTTGCCGCGGGCGACTAGGTCATCCCGTTCACCAAAGTCCTGTCCATCGAAAAGATTGGTTCCAAAGCCATCGCGATCCGAGTATCTCAGAGATAAGCGACCCGCAAGGCGATCGCTAAGCGGCGCATTGACCGTTGCACCTAAAAGATAGGAACTGTAGTTACCCGCTCCCGCTTCCAAGCGAACTTCCGTTTCATCCGTCGGGTTTCGCGTCGTAATATTGAGTGCACCGACCGCCGTATTCCGACCGAACAGCGTGCCTTGAGGTCCTCGAAGCACTTCGAAGGATTCGATATCAACGAGCATACCGATGACCGATCCCGGCCGCGGGTAGTAAACGTTGTCGATATATACACCCACGCTCGGCTCGATCCCGCTGTTACCCACAGAGCCGATACCGCGGATCGTGACTCGATTGTTGGTCGCCTGCGCGGAAGACTGAATCGTAAAATTTGGGGTAAGTCGAGCAACATCATCGATGGTCTGAAGATTGTTATCTTCAAGGAAGTCGCCACTAAACGCAGTGATAGATACGGGAACGTCCTGAATGCTCTGTGACCGCTTCTGCGCAGTGACCATGACTTCTTCAAGGACAGTCTGAGCGCTGGCAATTCCGCTTGCTGCCGCCACCGCCGACATTAACACCGATGCACACATTTTTTTCATGGCAATACCTTCCATAAGGCTATTTTTGTTATGTATCAGACCGTCTGGTCCGACCTCATGGGCGCATCTTCCTGCTTAACGGCGGCTTAAAGCGTCCTGACCGATTGATCCGGACGCTTTTTCATCGCAAAAAGCGGTGTTTTCAGCGACAGAACCCTCATTACATTGGTATGCAGGAGCCGTTCTTTCCC
>JBCCQO010000297.1:0-4502 GCA_039024595.1 Pseudomonadota bacterium
GAGCGAATTCTCGACCTCGGCCGAATCTCGGTTTGCAAGAAATACGGTTGTTACACCTAAGACCAAGAAGGCACCAATACCCAGGGACACCATGAGTTCGATGAGCGACAATCCAAGCTGTTGCATCTTCCGCATAGTGTGTCTACTCGGTAATTACGGAACTTAAGTTCACGAACTGCTGGACTCGCGAGCGGGTTGTTGACCCATCGGATGCGTCCGTGTCATCAAATTCGCGTTCCGTCCAATTCACAACCACTGTGTATTCCGGGGTAGCCCCCGCGCTAACAGTGATCTCGGCGCGACCGTTTGGAAGACTAGGTCGAAACACATTGGCACCGACGCCAAAGACATCGAAAAAGTGCACGTTCCACTCCCGAAGGTCTTGCAGAGCAGCCTCGTCAGGAGTGCATCCGTCACTATCGTCGCAACTCTGATCCGCGGGCACATTCGATACGCCTGCTCCATCGTCGGGATAGACGCCCACGTAAGTTCCCGCTGCGGACGGATTTGCGCGCATTGCATCGAGGATTTCAGAAGCGATATACACTGCTTGGGAACGAAAGTAGGCGCCCTGGTTAGCTTGAAGACTGAGCATTTGCATGCCGACAACACCCAGCAGTCCCACCAATAAAATGAGTACGCTTACAAGCACCTCGATCAAGGTGAACCCAGCGGTTTGGCGACGTCTTCTGCTGCTAGCAAACTTGCTTACGCCCCTATTTGGCGCTGCAAAAGTTGGCGCTGAAAGGGTGAGCCGAGCCCGGTCAGTAGAATGGCTCCGTTCGCAATTGCTTGCGGCTAACTTCAAGTACTGGGACATACCAAATCCGTCGCGGTGTTATCTTCAACTACGCCGTTGTTATCTTGATCAAAAGAAAGACGATTTTGACCGGAAACCTGCACCACAACCCCTCGTGCGTCTGCAGCGCCACGCGCATCGCAAATGGCGAAGGTTCCGGCGTCATCTTGAAGTATGCTGCCGTTCGCCTCGAAAACGATGCGGTCATCTGAGGGAAAGTCGACGGTTCTTGCGGTAACACCAGCCGGCAACTGATCCTGGATCCTTAGCAGTTCCTCATTGCCGTTGAGTGTGCCGTCGGACGCAGCCCCGCTTCCATCACCACCGTCGTCGACGAAAACAAGCCAACCTGCTTCCCAAGCACTCCCCGAACACGATGCGCTATCGGTGGTCGGGCAAATCCCGACTGGGGAATTGCGTATTACCGCTTCTGATCTCGCAAAGCTCAAAGCGCTGATGACCGTGTTTAAGGATGTTTGTAAGCGGTTGCGCTGTAAGCTTCCCTGAAAGGCCGGCCCGCCCACGGCCAGTAGTATCGCTACCAAGACGATTACCATCATCAGCTCTACCAAGGTGAATCCACGCGCTGCGCGTGGCGATGCCCCCTTTATAAGATCTGCTGGTCTACGATCTGCTGGTATACGATCTGCTGGCGATTCGGTAGGCTGCCGTCGCTCCGAGCAAATTTTGCGCGCACTTAACATCAGCTGAACATACACAAACAATGCCATCAGCGCTGCGCTGGGGCGATGAACGGGCAGTTTTCCCGATAGTCGGTTAAACAGCTAGCGTAATGGCGCAGCGGCAGTCGAAATGTGCACGAAGTTAGCCTGGGAACGGCAAAGGTATCTTGCTTGCCTAATGTACTTCTTCTACTTCCACCCGATGCACTTGCACATCGAACAGAACCGTTCGACCTGCGAGCGGGTGGTTAAAATCTACGGTCACCTCATCATCATCGAAGGCGACAATCATTCCTGGGAGCTCTCCCCCTGCCGCATCGGCAAAAGAGCAAACCAGGCCCAACTCGAGCGCAATATCGGAATCGAAACCCTCTCTAGCGACGCGCTGAACGTTTGCCTCGTTCGGTTGGCCAAACGCGTCTTCGGGCGGGACACGATACAGCCGTCTTTCGCCGGATTTCATACCAATAACTTTCTCCTCAAAACCGGGGAGTAAATTACCGTCACCAACGGCAAAGCTCACAGCCTCGCCGCCGTAGTTTGAATCAACTTCTGATCCGTCTTCGAGACTCAGCGAGAAATTGAGGTAGACCCTCGTACCAGCAGAAACCAGCAAGTTATTACTATCCATGCGACACCAGCTCCTAGCTAGCCGATCCTTCCCGGGATTGAAAACTGTCTACGATGATGAAGAAAGCACCAACGGAAATCGCCGCATCGGCCACATTAAAGGTGGGAAAGTACCAGGAACCGTAGTGAACGCTGATAAAGTCAACGACATAGCCCAAACGAATGCGGTCGACGAGGTTACCCACCGCGCCGCCAAGGACCAAAGCCAAGCCCAGCGCAAGCGACCACTGGTCTTTTGGAACGCGTCGGAGCCAGACGACTAAAACCAAACTCACGATGGACGCGAGAGCCGTAAACAACCAACGCTGCCACCCGCCGGCGTCACTTAGGAAGCTAAAGGCAGCGCCACGGTTGTAGTGCAAGGTAAAGTCGAACCAAAAGAACACGTTGATAGGAACAGCATAGGCGAGCTCAGCGAGAACCACCGCCTTGCTAGCCTGGTCTAGGGCAAAAATGATGGTTGCGAGGATGTACCAAGGCATAGTTGTGTTTATGGCTAAAGGCTTAGCTTAAGCATACAAGCGAGTTTCACCGGCTCCTTCGATGTTGAGGATACACCGGCAACAGAGCTGCGGGTGTCTTGGATCACTCCCTACGTCAGGCCGACGGTGCCAACAGCGTACACATTTTTCAGCCGTGGACTCGCTAATTAGAACCTTAAGACCGTCGATTTCTGTCGCTGCCGCGTCATTGTGAGCATCGGCAAGGTCGGCGATCAACGCCTCAGAAGTAATCAGGACGAAGCGCAATTCGTCGCCTATTTTTTCAAGGGTTTGTCGAATACGCTCATCGCAGTACAGCACAACCTCAGCATCAAGCGACCCTTTGAGTTCTCCGGCGCTTCGTTTTATTTCCAGTTGTTTGTTGACTTCTGCCCGAACCAGAATCACTTGCTCCCAGAAGTCTCGGTCCAATGGATCACTGGCCGAGAGGCGATCGAGTGAATCGCCCCACTCCGCCAGTAACACCGACTCCTCACGCGCTCCAGGAAGGTTTTCCCAAAGCTCATCGGCAGTGAAGGAAAGAATCGGAGCCATCCAGCGCGCCATCGCGTCCGCAATTCTGTATAGGACGGTTTGCGCGGACCTTCGTGCTCGGCTGTCGGCTTGGGTGGTGTACTGCCGATCTTTAATAATGTCGAGGTAAAAACCACCCAGTTCATTCGCGCAAAAGTTGTGCAAGCGATGTGACACAAGATGAAACTGATAATCGTCGTAGGCTTGTTGTAACTGCTCCTGCATGCGCGCTGCAGCATCAAGCGCCCAACGATCCAGCGGTAGCAGCTCGGCGGTGGGCAAGAGGTGCTGCTCTGGCTCGAATTCGGCAATATTGGCCAGCATAAAACGGGCGGTATTACGAATCCTTCGGTAACTATCCCCGGTCCGTTTCAAAATCTCATCAGATACGGCCACTTCATTGCGATAATCGGTAGACGCGATCCAAAGACGAAGAATATCCGCGCCTTGTTCATTCATCGCTTTCTTGGCGGGAATAACGTTGCCCAGGGACTTAGACATCTTTCGGCCTTCACCATCGACGGTAAACCCGTGGGTGAGTACGGCTTTAAACGGAGCTTCTCCGAACGCGCCGACACTGGTAAGCATCGAGGACTGAAACCATCCTCTGTGCTGATCACTGCCCTCAAGGTAAAGATCGGCTGGCGAAGCTAACTGGTCGCGCTTTCGAAGAACACAGGCGTGGGTCACACCGGAATCAAACCAAACGTCCAGCGTGTCAGTGACCTTTTCGTAGTCACTCGCATTCTCGTGCAACAGCTCATCGACCGCTAGATCGAACCAAGCGTCAATACCTGATTCTTCAACCCGCTCAGCTACAAGCTCAATCAGCTCCAGCGTGTTGGGGTGAAGCTCGCCCGTGACCTTGTGAACAAGCAGGGGAATGGGCACGCCCCAGGTTCGCTGCCGCGAAATGCACCAGTCGGGACGATCGGAGAGCATTGCTTCGATTCGCGTTCGACCCCAGTCAGGTATCCAAGCGACCTTATCAACCTCATCCTTCGCAGCCGTGAGAAGGTCGCGCTCATCCATGCTAATAAACCACTGAGGAGTCGCTCGCTGCACGACGGGCGTCTTATGACGCCAACAGTGCGGATAGGAGTGATGATAGTCTTCATGATTCAGCAGCGCTCCGCATTCCTGCAGTTTCTCAATGATCGCGCTGTTGGCTTTAAAAATGTGCTGGCCCGCGAAAAATTCCGTCTGATCATTAAACAGACCACTCCCCAGGACGGGGCTTTCCACGGGTAGGTCGTAGCGGCGCCCGACGATAAAATCGTCTTGTCCATGCGCAGGGGCAGTATGTACCGCACCGGTGCCGGCTTCTGCGGTGACATGCTCGCCGAGAATTACCGGAACTCGCCGATCATAGAA
>JBCCQO010000298.1:0-4494 GCA_039024595.1 Pseudomonadota bacterium
ATCGTGGCGACCGCAAAACCTTCTGCCCCGATTTCGTCGCACTGGCGCGAGCTGGCCGAGACGCGCTGTAAAGATATAGGAGAGCGTCTGACTCCCGCGCGCCTTGGAGCCTACGCCGAAATGTTAGCGGCGGAAAAGGCGGTGACTGCCTACGAGTTGGTCGCTCTACTGGGAGAACGGCAAGGCAAGGCCATCGCACCGCTTACGGCCTACCGGCACTTAGACTTCCTGACACGGGTTGGCCTTGTTCATCGCATAGAATCGACGCAGTCTTACCTGCCATGCGATCACCCAGAGCACGAACACGGGGGCCAGTATTTATTGTGTTCTGATTGCGGTCGCGCGGAGGAGGTGCACTCGGAGCATCTTGAGTCGATGTTGGAGAGTGTCGCCCGTCAGCGCGGGTTCAAAGCAGCCAAAACCGTGGTGGAGTTAAATGGTGTGTGCGAGGACTGCCAGAGCGAATAGAGCTCTCTGCGCTCGCCTGGCTGCCAAGCAGCATATCCAATAGGAAATCCACTAGGGAAGGAGAACAAAACTCTGGCGACAGGCCGGCTTCCCGGTGTTTTTTACCAATCCTTCACCTGTCCTTTGCTAATCCTTCGCTAGTCCTTCGCCAGTTTTATATGGCCGGTTTCAGCCGATTTCTGGATCTGATGCACCGGTCGTGCAAAAAGCTAAACTACTCAGCGTTTAGTTAGAACACCTCAAAAACCTTCAATATTTCCATGTCTAGCTTGTGTCCATGTGTTACTTTGTATCACTTGGGGGCGCAGGTTTCATTACTGTGAATACAAAAGTTCAGCTGGGATCGGTCTGATCCCACGTCCGCGCTGACAGGCGCGTGCGTTGCTGTGTTTCACGCTCTTGTTCTCTCAGCTCTGTATTCCAGGGCATCTGGCACGTTCTTTAATGTGATGGCTGCGAAGCCGACTGCATTTTCGTACAGGCCAAATCGTTTTCTTTTTGAGGAGTTAATGAAATGCGCACTAGCACGAGACTACTGAGGAGCGCGGCGGCGATCTTCTTAGTATCCAGTGTCTTTACTGAACTTGCGGTTGCCCAAGACGCTTCTTCCGAATTGGTCGAAGAGGTTGTGGTTCGCGCTCACCCGCTGTCAGCGGAAGGCTTGGCTCAGCCGGTCATTGTGTTATCTGGCGAAGAGCTTCAGAGGGCTTTAGCACCTTCCCTAGGTGAGACGCTACAAGGACTGCCAGGGGTCACTTCCTCGAGCTTTGGCCAGGCAGTTGGACGACCAGTAATACGCGGCTTAGGCGGTCCACGAGTCAAGGTAATGGAAGATCGCATCGACAGTATGGACGTTTCCGTTTCCAGCCCAGATCACCTGACGACAATCGAGCCTTTCGTAGCCGATTCGATCGAGGTGCTCAAAGGTCCAACCACTTTATTGTATGGAAGTGGTGCTATCGGTGGCGTGGTCGATGTTCACACCGGAAGAATTCCCCATGCGGTACCCGATTCGCTCTCTGGGGCGGCGGAGATCCGAGGCGCAGACAATGCGGACCAGCGAACAGCGGCTGCACGCGTGGACGGTGGTTCCGGTAATTTTGCTTTCCATGTAGATGGTTTCTACCGCGATGCGGACGAATACGATATTCCCGGATTTGCCGAGTCAGCGGCGCTTCGCGCTCAGGAAGAAGCCGAGGAGGAGGGCGAGGAACATGGGGACGAAGAAGGTGAAGAGGAGGAAGCCTTTGGCACTCTTCCCGGAAGCCAACTAGAAACCGCTGGTGGATCACTCGGCGCATCGTATGTTAGCGACAACGGTTTTATTGGCATCGCTGTATCGCGGTTCACCGCGGAATACGGCCTTCCAGGTGGTCACGGTCATCACGAGGAAGAAGGCCATGATGAGGAAGAAGGCGAGGAGCACGAGGAAGAGGAGCACGAAGAGGAAGAGGGCAATCCAATCCTCGACTTAGAGCAAACCCGCTGGGATATCGAGGCGGGCTTCGAAGCTCCTATAGCCGGTGTTAAGAGCGTCAACGCCCGCGTTGGCTACAACGACTACGAGCACACCGAGTTCGAAGGTAATGGCGAGGCAGGGACTGTGTTCGCTACTGAAATGCTCGAAGGCCGGTTTGAAGTAACCCACGATACGCTTGGTGGCTTTGACGGTACCGCCGGTATTCAGGTTTCCAACCGAGAGTTCTCCGCTATCGGTGAAGAAGCGTTTGTTCAACCGGTCGATACGAGAACGGTCGGCTTGTTCTATGTCGCGCAACGAGAATTCGGTGACCTTGGTCTTGAAGCCGGTGTGCGCTATGAAAACGTAGATCATGATCCTACAGAAGGTCCTTCAAGGAGCTTTGATCTTGGTGCTGCTTCACTCGGCTTGATCCAGCCGCTGGGAAGCAACTGGACCCTCTCGGGCCAGCTGGACTTCTCTTCTCGTGCACCCGTCGCCGAAGAGTTGTATTCGAATGGGCCGCATTTGGCGACCGCGAGTTTCGAAATTGGTGATCCCAATCTCGATGAAGAGGTGGCCACAAACTTGTCTGCAAATTTGACCTACGAGGATGAACGACTAAGCGTTTATCTCAGCGCCTATGTGACTGAGTTCTCCGATTACATTTATGAGGCTAATACCGGTTTGGAAGAAGATGAGCTTCCGGTGCTGCAGTGGACTCAAGAGGATGCTTCTTTCCGCGGTTTTGAAGGTGATCTAACCTGGCAGGCTATGGCTTGGAACAGTGGATCACTCGCTTTGAATGCGGGTTTCGATACGGTGCGAGCAAAACTCGATAGCGGCGCAAACCGCAATATTCCAAGGATTCCTCCCCAGCGTTGGCGCATTGGTGCGATTGCGACCTGGGAAGGAGTTACGGCGGAACTGCGTTGGATGCAAGTCGATGATCAGGACGACGAAGCTTTTGGCGAGCTAGCAACCGAGGGCTACGACGATCTTCGTCTGAACCTCAGCTACGGCTTTGACGTGAGCGGAAGTCAATTCGAGGTGTTCTTTAACGGTCGTAATCTGACCGACGATGAGCAGCGATATCACACCTCGTTCATCAAAGACCTTGCTCCAAATCCGGGTCGAACGCTTGAGGCTGGTATTCGAGTCGCCTTATAAATCGCGTATCTGCGATCCTAAATACACCGATTGCTCGGCGCTTTTAGCTGAGCAATCGGATTTTCCGTTTAACTGCCTCCGCAGAGACAAGCGGTTAAGCTCTGCTCCCATTCGGCGTCGATCTCATTGGCAATGATCTCGATGCGGCTTTCCATGCAGTCGTCCAGCTCTACTTCCGAGAGTGCGTCTCGGGTCATGTTATAAGCGAAGACACCCCTATGAGTGATGAATACTGCCTTCACTCTCTCTACGCTAATTCCGCTCAGGAACGAAAACAGCCGATCTCGATCAAACACCTTTGCGGGACCGAAGCGCCAGCCGATACTGCGAAAGCCACTACCTTTATTCTCTGCCTTGAGTACGCCGTCTGCCGGCAGTGGTAGATCAGAAACCAGAGGCGCGTTCTCCGTATTTTTGTGAGGCGAGCGCGCCTCGAAGTTGCCGGCGGACGCTCCTTGTAAGCAAGCTAACTCCAGCTGACCATGAGCGGTGCTGTGAATTTCCGTACCTTCGCTACAGTGTTGGTTTACGAACTCCTCGAGGACTGCTCTATCGCTGGGCGAGTAGAGATCCGACTTATTTGCAACAATCAGGTCAGCGACTTCCAACTGTTGCAGGAAAGTAGTGTTCGACGTGTAACGCGGGTCGGACAAGTTGCGTGCATCGACCAGTGTTAGCGTCTTCTGTAACGCGAGTAGCTCTTGATAGTATTCGGTAGAAAGCGCTTGCAGGACCTCAATTGGATGTCCAAGCCCGGTCGGCTCGATCAATAGACGATGCGGGCGTGCTCGCCCCAGTAGCTGATTGAGCGCAATCTGCATCGGTAGGCCAGCGGCGCAGCACATGCAGCCTCCGGGCACTTCGCGCAGAAAGATTCCTCCCCCATCACCGGTGATGCCCTGTACGAGGCTTCCATCTACGCCAATTTCACCGAACTCGTTGATAAGCACAGCCCAACGCTCCTGCGCCGGCTTTTGCTCAAGGAACTTAAGGATCGTAGTAGTCTTGCCGACTCCAAGAAATCCGGTAATCACATTCGTTGGAATCGCCGATAACTTCTCTTTTGCCATCGCCTTACATCATATGAACAGTGCTGGGAGTGTAACCTGTCCGTGATGCAGTCCACGAGGGGCTATCCAGTGCATTGGACAAACCGCAGCGGTGGGACGGGAAGCATCATTGCCCGCAACAACAACGGTGCGCCCAGCTTCTTTAGAGTTGCTGCGCTCGATCCCATTCCGCTTTACTATCGCCTGACCCAAAGCTCGCGCCGGTTTTGAGTCAGGCGCGAGCTTTGGGTCAGGCGATAGTAAAGCGGAATGGGATCGAGCGCAGCAACTCTAAAGAAGCTGGGCGCACCGTTGTTGTTGCGGGCAATGATGCTTCCCGTCCCACCG
>JBCCQO010000299.1:0-4491 GCA_039024595.1 Pseudomonadota bacterium
GGAAAGTCTCTCGCTCCGTAACACGGGTCGATGGACCAAGACCGATCGGGTCGATGGTGATGGCTACGCCTCCCAGTTCCTCTGCCGTGGGGCGGATAAACTCAGGGAGGAATGGGTTGTCGGCTGCACCGAACAGAAGATCCCAGAAGGAGGTCGGTGCTTCGATATTCTCGTTTTCTTGCCAGGCGTATTTGAATTCACCGAACACGGTCATTTGGTCATTAATGTCGTAGTGACCGACCACGTTTATCATCGCCCGATCTTCCGGGGTGATAATGAAGCTCTCCGGCTGCTGGATAGTGTTGAACGAATCCCCACCAAAACCCTGGAAGTTACCAGCGACGCGGCCGTCTTGGACGGGTGCGTAGGTGCCATTGGCACCTACGTTCCAACAGCCGCCCACCACACCGAAGGATGCGGCACCAAAGGACGAGTTATAACCGGTAAACGAGTCCAGACAGTCGCCGCGACCATTGCCGTCCAAATCGATGGGAATGGCAGGATCGAAACCTTCGAAGGTGAACGGATTACCCGGAATAATGTAGCCGTAGCCAGAGGTGAAAGGGAATGTTCGACCCAGTTCCACAGCACGCTGCGGCGCACTCGCCGCCTGGTTGAACAGGGCAAGCTCGGCGTCGGTAAGCGAAGGCGCCATTCCAAATTCAGCGGTGTAGTCCGCAATAAAGGCATCCTGCGTAGGAATCGGGAGACCGAAGTCCGTCAAGCCAGTGTTAGCAAAATTGAAGAACTGGGCAAAGTTTGGCGTATTGCCCCCAATATCGCCCTGTTGAAAGCGCAGATCTGGATTGACCCAGTCCCGGCCCGAGCCGATAAAAATGCCGTCGGCGCCACGTTCGCTAGCTTGCAAACCTTCATCCGTTCGATAGTCGAAGGTCACTGCAACGTTACCGCGCCCGTTGTCGAAGTTTGCACCCCAGATCGCTGATAGCGCCGTCTGATTGGCGTCGCCCTCGCTAGAGATGCCGGTATTGAGATCTACTTCAAAGCCTTCAAAGTCGTCTTTTAAGATGAAGTTAACAACACCGGTGACCGCGTCCGCACCGTAAACGGCAGAAGCACCACCGGTCAGAACCTCGACTCGCTCAATCAATTGCATAGGAATCGAGCCAACATCGACCGCCTGCGTACCAGCAGCACCCGCAACATGGCGTCGACCATCAACCAGAACGAGCGTTCGCGCCTCGCCGAGACCGCGAAGGTTTAGCGTGTTCGTACCGTCCGCTCGATCGGCTGGCTGGTTACCATCCAGTGAGTTTTCTGAGGTATTAGACGAAAACAGCGCAGGAATATCATTGATGACGTCGGTGATGGAAAATTCACCAGATATCGCAATGTCTTCCGAACTCACGCTCTGAACGGGCTGCGAGGCGATTGCATTCGGGTCTCGAACAATCCGAGAACCTGTTACTACAACCTCTTCCAATTCAGGCGCTTCGTCGACATCTTGTGCCAACACACCCGCTGTCGACGCAAGCGTTGCAACCGCTGCAGCAACACTGCGGCTTATAAGAGAACGGCCTTTACCGTATCTGACCATGATCGACTCCTCCTCGACCGGAAACAAAGAACAATCTGTGCGATGTGAGAGCGTTGTTTTTGTGTGTTTCTACAGTGACTGCTAGCACCGTAACGCAGCTTTTATGCTGCTTTTATTCGTTTTTGTCACTCGCTGATGCTTATGACTCTAGGTCTTGCGGGACCGCATCGTCACGATTGGTTCCATTGGTACAGCAAAACTACCGCATCGACAACCGGAAAATTGCCAATCTCCTCGCTACGCGGTCGTTTTAAAAGGACAGAGATACGCGCGACGGCGCCGCGTTACGTTTCTTTGTATTGGTTTGCAGACCTACGAGTGTGGGTCAGTACCTGCGAGCAACGAAGCTAGGTCATAGCTACCAGGGATAAAACTCCTACGCCGGACGCTGAAGATATATACGCAAGAATGATAGTGCGCAGTGGGAAAAGAGCGGCAACTAAAAAGGCCCATAGCGGGCGCCTGTTACCGGCAACTACGCGTCAGGCACCAGGCGCTGAAGCCTCGAACTGCTATAGGCCTAGGCTTCCGCCTGATCACCCTGGAACGCCACAGTCCCAGTGATGCTCGTAACTGTGCTTCCAGAGACCCACAACGTGTCGTCGATCATGTTTAGGTGAATAATGCCTTCGCGATCAATGGCTGTTCCTTGGCGAGCACGATAGGAGCTTGGAGCATACCCAGCACCCATTAGCCACTGCGCGATACTCGCGTTCAGACTGCCGGTCACCGGATCTTCTGGGATACCCAAGGCGGGTACGAAGGCGCGCACCTCAAAGTCAAAGTCCTCATTCTCCGCCCTAGCCACTAGCCCAAACGGAGTAGCATCTATGCCAGAAAAATCCGGGGAACACGATAGAACCCGATCGACCGAGTCCAGCAACAAAGCACACCAGCCGGGCCCGTTATCTACCCATTGGTGATCAAGGACCATCTCATCGGAGAGATTCAGGGCGCGAACCAGCCCTGAAACGTGCGCCGCATCGAGAGGACCGCTGCGAGTGAGCGGTGGAGCGGAAAAACCGAGAAGCCCGTCACCTTCCTTTATGCGAACCAGGCCTGCAGCACACTCTTGGACGACCTCTCCGGCCCTTTGCGCCGCTCCGCCGGCCTCAAGCCAAGCGTGGCAACTCCCAAGGGTTGGATGCCCGGCAAAAGGCAGCTCACCGCCGGGCGTAAAAATGCGCAGTCGATAATCCGCGTCTGCACGTTCGGGACGAAGAAGAAAGGTCGTTTCCGACAGGTTTGTCCACCGAGCGAAGCGTGCCATCTGTTCGCTATTGAGTCTGTCTGCCTCATGAACAACCGCGACCGGATTACCGCGGTATTCACCACCAGCGAAAACGTCAACCTGGCTGAAAGGAAGCATGCGACTCATCTCTTTGCCTCGCTAAGCCAGCCGATCAGAGGCGTAGGAATATAGAGAAAGATCCTGTTCATTGATTGCCTCCAAAAACCGATACAGTTCTGTCCCCAAAAGTTCACGCATATTGTCCAAGCGTTCGTCCATAGACGCATCAAAATCCGGGGCCGTCACATTAACCGGAGCATGACGCTCCGCAAAGAATTCGATTCCATAGGGCCGCAGTTGCTCGGTAAACTGAGCGACGTCTTCATCGAAGAACTCCGTACGTGCTAGCAGTGGTACCTGTTCTAGATTTCTGATCGCCTGCCAATAATCGTACTCGATGGCCCCAGAGCGCTCACTGCGCCGACCGACGGGTATCCGACCATATACGCAGGAGTAGGCGCGCGTCTGCGCATTGCTCAAAGACTGCAACGACGAACGATTGAGCCGCGCTTCTTCTACCCAAGCACGAAAACTGCCCGCGTCCGTCGGCATATTTTGATCAGCGGTACTCGGGTCTTTTACGGTAAAGCGATAAATAGAATGTAATCGGAGCAAGGGGTGTCGCAAGAAAACCGCAGGCAGCGGATTAAAATCGAGAGAGGATGGCACCGGAAGATTTAACTGATGGGAGGAATAGGCAAGGCCATTGGTATTTCGAATGATTCGGGAAAACTCATCCTGGGAAACCTTCGAAAATTTAAAGCTGCCCTCAAAGCGTATGTGGCGCTCACCAAAGTTTTTGTCGAGAAGCGCCTCAAACGACGAACCAGAATTCTTGAATAAATGGTAGTGACACAGCACGTGTCGCATGAGGTAAAACCCGTAACGCAAGTGAACCACTAAAGAGACGGGATGGGCCGAGCAATATTTCGTGTTTTTGTAAATTTTGAAGAAAATTTACAAAACTCAGCTCAGCGAGAACTAGATCAAGCCTGAGGGCGTTTGACTCTAGCCCGAAGGCAGGCAGGATGAAATCTACCCGACTCCGAGCAAATTCCAACGATAGGCAACGATGACTAAAACCAGGAATGTAAAGAAAAGCAGCGAATAAGTGATTCGCTTCAGCAATGACCAGTGACTTCTTCGCCAAACCTTTGCAAGCATTAATCCCATCAAGCCGGTCAGAGTAATAGCGATGTAAAGAACCCCCAGATGAAGTTGAAAGGCGGGCGTTGGGAAGGACTGGTACAGTCTAGTCGGCCCGTCCGTTAAAGGCTTCAAGGCCTGCACAGCGGTGAAAAAGGATAGTAGCCACAGCAAAGAGGCCCCCATGGCGACCCACACAGCCAGCGATACTGGGCCACCGGACTCTCGGCTGATAGCCTCCCGCGGAATAGGCTCCTGAGCGATGGCATCTTGTACAGTGGTCTCGTTCTGTTTTTGCCAGTATCTACGCTTTCTCGACAGCTGCCATCGCTTTCCAGCACTCCAAATGCCGGCTAGCAAACATGCGACAGCTCCAACAAGGGCTGCAACTAAGGGCACGAGAAAGCTGCCGGGTTTTTCGAAAAACGCAGCGGGTTCATAGGCGCCCGACCCCGGGGTAAACAGCCAGGCAACTTCGTCGTCGATGATCCGGAAC
>JBCCQO010000300.1:0-4488 GCA_039024595.1 Pseudomonadota bacterium
ACCACGGACAATGTCGCTTTGTTTACTTCGTGGCGTTTCACGCCGAATGATTATTGGGCACTGGATTTAGGCCTGCGCTACGACGCGGAAGAGTTCGTCACACAGCAAGTCACTGACTCCATCGCCATCCTTCCCGAGTTCTGCACCGCAACTCTTCCCGGTGCATTGCTTGGACTTCCCGTCGACGAAATTACTATTCCCTGCACGGCCGGTGCGGACTTGCTCTTTCCACCACCAGAGCCGCTGCAATCGGATGAGTTTGATGCGCTGCTCCCAAGAGCGGCGCTGACCTACTTCTTTAATGACGATGTCTCCGTGTTCGCCAGCGCTCGCCGTGGTTATCGGGCTGGAGGTACATTCCTAGCGACGTCTGCTTTTGGTAGCCAGTTCCAAGTCGTCGTATTCGACCCGGAGTTTCTAGACGGCTACGAGTTGGGGCTAAGAAGCGAATGGTTTGATAAGCGCCTTACGTTCAATGCGACCTTGTTTTACAGCGCCTATACAGATCAGCAGGTCACCGTGCTCAGTGACGAAGGATTCTCTATCACCGTAAACGCAGGTGAAACCACACTCTATGGCCTAGAGCTATCCGGTGATTACCAATACAACGAGCTTTGGAGCGTTTACTACAGCGTCGGTCTCCTAGAAACCAACATCGATGACTTTCCCTTTGACGAGTTTGGTGGCGAGCCAATCAATCTTGCTGGCAACGCCTTGGATCGATCGCCGGCAGTCACCTTTACCCTCGGAGTCAATTACGAGCATCCCAAGGGCTTTTTTGCTGGAGCCAGTCTAAATTATCGATCAGAAGCAGAATCCGATGTCTTTAATTTGGGACCAGACGATTTAGGTAAAGGTCTGACCGAACAAATTGAGGCAGCCACGTTGTTAAACGCTCGAGCGGGCTATCGGTTTGGCCAATTTACGCTCTCAGCGTTTGGAACAAATTTACTCGATGAGGACGATCTAGAACTCACCAATTTCGCGGCTTCGGGAGGTCTAGATGGCTCGGAAACGTTCGCGTTTCAGGCAAGCTTCAATACCAGACAACCGCGTACGCTGGGAGTCGCTGTAGATTGGGAGTTTTAAAGAGCTCTCTGTAATACAACGTCTCATAACATAAGCATCGACGCGGGCTTCTCGGTCTGACTTTGAGCTGCAATCGTTGGGCAGGCGTTTTCGCTCAAAACCGCTGGCGACTTAGCTGTAGCGCTCACTCCCGATTCATCGAGGCTCAAGGGTTGGATCTTGTGTAAAACTCGGACACCTCAAAAAAATAGTCGAGCGGCTCGACAGACTGTAAGTGGCTCGCCGCTGAAAATCGGGAAATCGCAAGCATAAGGGTGTGCACCAAGGTCCGTTTACGTATCATTGTTGACCCATTTGCCTCGAACTAGACCCAGCGCAAGCTGACTTACCCTTGAATCAAGAAGTCACACACACGCCGATGATGCAGCAATTCTTGCGCATCAAGCGGGAACACCCTGACCAGCTACTTTTTTACCGCATGGGCGACTTCTACGAGTTGTTCTACGATGATGCGAAACAAGCCGCTGAATTGCTCGATATCACTTTGACCGCACGCGGTAAATCGGCCGGTGAGGACATTCCGATGGCAGGGGTTCCCTACCATGCCGCGGAAGCCTACCTCGCGAAGCTCGTCGGTCTCGGTCTTTCCGTTGCCATCGCGGAGCAGATTGGTGATCCGGCGACCAGTAAAGGCCCCGTCGAAAGAAAAGTCGTACGCATCGTCACCCCAGGCACGCTGAGCGACGAGGCGCTGCTCGATGATGATCGCGAGCGGCTTATCCTGGCGCTAGCTCATGACGGAGAGCGGTATGGTATTGCCTATCTCGACGTCAGTAGCGGCCGTTTTCGAGTGCTAGAGATCGACGGCGAGGAACCGCTCCTCAGCGAAATGGAGCGGCTGGATCCGGCGGAACTGCTGTATGCGGAGTCAATCCCGCTACCTTGGCTTGGTGACCGACCCGGTGCCAGAAGTGTTGCCGGCTGGGAATTCGAATTTGAATCGGCAGAGCGCAGTCTCTGCGAACAGTTTCAAACGCACGATCTCGCAGGCTTCGGCGTTGAACAACTGAAACTAGCCGTGGGTGCGGCCGGTTGCCTACTGACCTACGTCAAGGACACCCAACGAAGCAGCTTGCCGCACATTACCGCACTGGCAACGGAGCCTCGTGATGCGGGAGTGCTGATGGATGCGGCGACGCGAAGGAATCTAGAGATTGACCGCAACTTGGCTGGAGGCGACACGCACACGTTGATGTCGGTTCTGGACCGAAGCAAGACGGTGATGGGCACCCGTCTTCTGCGACGGGAGCTGCATCGACCACTGCGCGATGTTGCAACGCTCGAAGGACGCCTCGATGCGGTAGAGGCACTGCGAGCGAACTACCGCTTTGAACAGCTGCGCGAAGTGCTTCAGCCGATAGGGGATGTTGAACGGATCATCACGCGCATCGCTTTAGGGAGCGCGCGGCCGCGGGACCTAACTAGATTGCTGGTAGCTCTTCACGCCGTTCCCGCTTTGGAGGCTGGCCTCAGCGAGATGAGTGCAAGCTCGTTAGTACAAGTGCGGGACGGTCTGGAGGGCTTTCCCGAGCTGGTTGACCTGCTCTCGCGCGCCATCATTGAGAATCCTCCCGCGATCATTCGCGACGGGGGCGTGATCGCCACAGGCTACGATGAGGAACTGGATGAGTTACGAGCAATATCGGAAAACGCCTCGGATGTGCTGCTGGAAATCGAGAAGCGCGAGCGAGAACGCACTGGAATTGCAACGCTTAAGGTAGGTTACAACCGAGTCCATGGCTACTTTATTGAGATCAGCCGTGCCCAGGCCGAACAGGCCCCCATGGACTATCAGCGGCGGCAAACGCTCAAGAACGCTGAGCGTTTCATCACCGCAGAGCTAAAAGAGTTCGAGGACAAGGCCCTCTCAAGCAAAAGCCGCGCACTCGCTCGTGAAAAGCACCTGTACGAAGCGTTGATACAGCGACTCCAGCAGGAACTTCAGGGACTGCGCAAAACCGTTGAAGCCATTGCGTGGACGGATCTTTATAGCACCTTCGCCGAACGGGCATATAGCCTTGAGCTAGCTCGACCAAGCTTTAGCGAAGAGCCCCAGTTCGACGTAACACAGGGTCGCCACCCAGTGGTTGAAGCGGTACTGGACGATCCCTTTATTGCTAACGATACGCTGCTCAACGATCGGCGCAGAATGCTCCTGATCACCGGACCGAATATGGGCGGCAAGTCGACCTACATGCGTCAAAATGCGCTGATCGCGCTGCTCGCCCATGTAGGCTGTTTTGTTCCTGCACAAGCGGCCCATCTCTCGGTTATTGATCGAATATTTACCCGGATCGGCGCAGCCGATGACCTTGCCAGTGGGCGCTCAACGTTCATGGTGGAAATGACGGAAACGGCGAACATCCTGCACAACGCAAGCGACCGCAGCTTGGTCCTCATGGATGAAATTGGTCGTGGTACGAGTACCTTCGATGGCTTGTCACTGGCCTGGGCCGCTGCACTCCACCTGGCAAAGAGAGTCCGGGCTTTCACCTTCTTTGCAACCCACTACTTCGAACTCACAGCGCTGGCAGAAACGATTTCCAGCGTCTGCAACGTGCATTTGGATGCAATCGAGCACCGCGAACACGTGGTGTTTCTCCATCGCATAAAGGAAGGACCGGCCAGCAAGAGCTTCGGCCTACAGGTCGCCAAACTCGCCGGTGTGCCCGCGCACGTTCTGCAAAGCGCTGAAGCAAAGTTGAAGGAGCTTGAGCGGGTACCTGCTGCCCCAAAGGGACCGCCGCTTGAACGCTCGCCGCAAGAAGATCTGTTCAGCCCGCAGCGCGAGCACCCGATTGTTGAAAAGCTCCGCGAAACGGACCCGGATACGCTTAGCCCACGCGATGCACTCGCACTGCTGTACGAGCTTAGGGAGCTGAGCGATGAGTGATTCCTTTGCAAGCGGTGCTGAACCGTCCGCGCTGGCATTTCGTAGGATTGCGTACTAGCGCTTGATCTTTATCAAGAAAGCGTCGCGATTTGCGGGTAATGGCGGTCAAGCACCGCCAAAACATCGCTAAATTCACTACTATTGTAAGAACTCCACTGGGATGCGGAAGCATCTCGCTACACAGGTTATCGCGCGATACGGACGAACGGCGCGCAGAGCGAAAGAGATATTGAGGTAAGGGCTGCAAGGTCATGACATTTGTTGTCGGTGAAGGATGCATCAACTGTAAGCACACGGACTGTGTCGAAGTGTGCCCCGTAGACTGCTTTTATGAAGGTCCCAATACACTGGTTATTAATCCTGACGAGTGCATCGATTGTGCCCTTTGCGAACCGGAGTGCCCGATTGACGCTATCTACTCGGAAGACGAGCTCCCCGAGGACCAGATCATATTTCGCGAGCTAAATGAGGAACTGTCGCAAGTATGGCCGAACATCACCGAAATG
>JBCCQO010000301.1:0-4453 GCA_039024595.1 Pseudomonadota bacterium
ATTGAGTACCGTACCACCGTCGAAAATCAGATACTGACCTCTCACCCCCGCCAAGGTGCCACTGAATTCAGGAGCTCTGCCTAAATTAAGCGACTTAACTTTTGCGGGAGGTGTGTCTAGTGGATAGCGCAATTTTGTTGGCGCGCTGCTTTTAGCGAGGTAGGTTTGCAAATCTTCGGTCAACAGCCCTCCGAGACGCGTCCGTTCCTGGATCAGATCAACACCGTCGTCCTCTGTTCCACAGAGCATCCTTTGCCAGCGAGTCTTATCAGAGGCAAATTCCTTCAAAGCAACCTCGATCGAGCCCGCGAGATAACGATTCGGTGTTTCCGCCAGAACGATCGCGGCATGAGCACCCTGATCAATCCACCGAGCGGGCTGATTAGTGGCTGCTGTGACGCCAACTTTAAGGCCTCCACTATCGGCTAAATACACCAAGTGCGGTTGCGCGTGGTTGCGCTTTTCCCATTCGATATCGCGGCCCTTGCCTTCGTGCGCTTGACATAGTTCTGGGCGAAGCACGCACGGCGAATTTGCTGGATCAGACTGAAAGTGCGGATAGCAATAGCCCTCACCGTATGCTTTCTTAATTCGTTTACCGCAAATTCGACAGTGAATCCTGCCAGTGTGGAGCAGCGAGATGCGCTGGCCGATCAGCTGATTGATGGAGAAAAGCGTTTCGCC
Organism: Pseudomonadota bacterium; assembly: GCA_039024595.1. GTDB lineage: Bacteria > Pseudomonadota > Gammaproteobacteria > Pseudomonadales > Halieaceae > Congregibacter. The sequence continues at coordinate 685 of JBCCQO010000301.1, forward strand.
CAAGGTATAGGAAACCAAGCCATCATTCCCTAAGGTCCCGCGCATTTTTGTCAGGTTACCGCGCCAGTGTTCGTTGCGCGCTGGCGATGCTTGAGGTTTGGGCTCTGAAAAAAGATCTGCCGAGGTCACTTCGAGTTCCTGGGAGGACTTTCAGCGGCGCACTAGAGCCGCGATTGTTTGAGGAAACGGGACGCTCGCGTCGCGCTAATGTCGCAAGCTAAGTGTGTTTCGATAAGCGCACGGCTCGCCATGGTCTCGCCCTAGGCGATTGAAACGATGATCGGAAAAGTGGGTGCACTGGCAACAAACCCAATTAGGGCAAACGATTTAGTGCGTTCTCTTTTCAAAACAACTTTCATGCTTACTCACTTTGGTGTTACTTACCGCGTACCCAATTACATCGCCTCTATTACAACGCCCCTATAATATCGCCTCTACTACATCGCCATAGTGCCACTCCCCAAAAACATAACCCCCGTTCAACATTCCAACAATGAGCCTCTTCAAACGCCGACTCCGCGTAGACATAATCGGATGAATCAGCGGTGGATGAGGACAATTTGGTGTGAAGCCAGTATGGCGTCGTTAGCGGCAAAGTCACTGTCTTATGCAACGAAAACGCAACCTCATGGCATGGGAGCTCGACTTCAAACATCTTTGCCGGCAAATTCAGGGAAAATTGAGAGTTTTCAAGGACTAGGAATGCCAGCTACACTAGCGGGCTGTGTGATCAACAAGGGAACCCCAAGGATGCTTGGTCACGGGAGTTTTCGACAACAACTACGTTTTTGCCTGCTTGGATTCATGCTGGGCGGCACCATTGTCATCGGCGGCTGCGCTGAGACCCCTTCAACTGGCGGAAGCCAGGCTTCCAGCGCGCCGAGCGTTTTTGCCAAACGCGTTAAAGCGTCTCCGGGTTTGTCGCCGCGACAGCGTATACGCCGAGCTTTGGAACTACTCGAAGTCGGTGACGAAGCAACCGCCCGTGCTGAACTAGAGGCCTACCAAAAAGCTGTCCCCAGCAGTCAGGTGGCCCGAGATCTACTGGCACAAATCGACCAAAGTGCTGCCGAGTACTTCCCCTCCGATTTTCAGGAGGTCTTTCTTAAGTCCGGCCAGTCTTTGTCTAATGTCGCGCAGACCTACCTGGGCAGTGCCTACAAATTCTATGCGCTCGCGAAGTACAACGATATTCGACAACCGCGACGTGTCGTACCCGGACAAATAATAAAAGTCCCGCTTACCGACACGGCCATGGAAGCCTTCGATAAAGAGGGAGTAAGCAACGAAGAATCAATAGTCGATAGCCGCTCGGTAGCCGAGCAGCTTGAGAGCGATGAATCTCTAAAAGAAGAGCTTGAATCTGTCGCCGATGTGCCGCTCGATGAGCAGCCAGAAGAAACACCGATTGCACCTGCTGTGGCGGATTCCATCGAAGAAAACGATCCAGTGCCGACTCTGCCCGTTGAAGAGGCAGCGGCCGCCCTCACGATGCAGGCTAAGCAGGTACAGGCAATGCATCGAGAAGCGATCAGTGCCTACCGAGCCCAAGACCTTGACCGTGCGATCGAGCTCTGGGACGAAGTGCTGGAGCTAGACCCAGAACACGAAGGCGCTCAAATTTATCGCGAGCAAGCGATGACGCTTAAGTCGCGCCTAGAGAGCTTGAATTAACGGCCATGGCAGAACCGACAACCGTCAGCGGCGGATTTTTTAGCGAACTAAAGCGTAGACAAGTTATCAGGACTTGTTTCTTTTACGTGATCGTATGCTGGGGTATTGTCCAAGTAGCCGAAATACTTGCTCCCCCCTTGGGATTCGACAGCGATGTCGCAATTAGGCTTTTCCTGATCGTTTCTTTTGTAGGGTTCCCAGTCACCGCGGTCCTCTCATGGTTTTACAAAGTAACGTCGCAGGGCATCGAACGGACTGATGCTTTTGTAGAGCGACGAGTCCTAAATAACATTCCACCGATAAATGATCGTCGCTCCGAAAGCGTCGGAATTTACTTTGCCAAGGAGAAAGAAGGCGAGGAGTACGACTGGATTCTTTCTGTTGAAACCGGACCTCTTGCTGGGCTCAGCTTTGGCGTTGGCAGCAGCATTCTTATTGGGCGTTCTCTAGACAGCGATTTAGCGATTGTTACACCCCATGTATCCCGGCAACACGCACGGGTATACGTCGAAGACGGCAAATTGATGATCGAAGATCTAGGTTCCTCAAACGGCACAATGGTCAATGGTGCGCTGATCGATCAGACCCGCCCGCTCAAGCACGAAGACGAAATTAAGCTTCAAGACATCGTACTTCGGATTTCCGAGAGCTTTAATCGTCCATCGAGCGAACGACAGGCTATGAACGAAACGACGTTCATTACCCGCGACGATCTCGAGCAATCCTAGACCCTAAACCTTAGACCCTAGCGCAGCCCAAATTCTCAAATCAGCTCAGTCAGGCCCTACTGAGCGCGAATCTTTTCTAAATTTTTCTGCAGGGTCGACGCTTGCCGCAGCCTTCTCTTTATTGCCAGATTATCAGGGTCATAGTCCAGCGCGAGTTGGAGCTTTTCAACTGCACCGTTCAGATCCGTTTTCATTAAAGCGATCCCTTCCTTCAAGGCTTCCGAGCTAATACGTTGCTTTAGATCGACTACCTGTTTGCTCAAAGTCGAGTTGTTCGAATCGATCGCTTGCGCTTGCTCTAAGTACTCAAGTTCTAGCTCATGTTCACCGTTAGCACCAGCCCGGCGGGCGAGTTGCTGAAGAGCCGAAACCACAATGTCCTGTGCGGTGGATGATGTACTCAGCTCATCGGACTGCCCCAGGCTCACGACCTGCTTGAAGTCTCCATCTCGATACGCCTGGTTGAGCTCCACGAACCGTTGTTCCGCGCGGCGCTGCTGGTCAGCGAGTGCCAGCATATTTTGTTCTTCTCGAACTTTCTCCGCCTGCTTGGCGTGCGAGGCTTTGGATACGCTTGCGCGTAATGACGCCATCGCTTGCTCGTTCCCGGGTTGGAGCGCCAAGACCGTAAGCAAGGCCTTGTCACCGCTACGACGATTGCCGCGTGCATAGGCGCGCCTCGCCTCGTCTAGCTGGTCGTCCACCGACTCCTGGATTTGCTGCTCGAGCTCCAACAATCGTTCTCGAGCAGGCTCATAGCTCGGATCGTAAGTCTGGAGCGTTAACCAGATAGAACGGGCAAGGGCGAGATCACCTCGCGCTTGCGCAGCGAGCGCCGCCTCCGCTTGCCGGGTCACAAAGCCGCTGCCGCTGGTGGCAGGCGTTACGACACCACCCGTCGAACAGCCGATTGCGGATACAACCAGCAATACAAGCAGCAGCAAGGAGGGAAGTCGTAGCAAGCGGTGAATTGGCAAGGCCAGTTAACGCCGAGGCTGCTCTGTGACCAGAAAGGTAGCGAACTGGTCTAAAGAGTGATCAGAAAAAATCATCGTTCTATGCAAAAGAAACGGATCGACAAAACTTCCATTCGGCCCGCGGGTGACTGTTGCAGCAAGTTTATAGCCATCGGTATTGAGCATCTGAGCTATGGTTTCACTACTGTTCCCATAGGGATAGGACATAAACGTAGGAGTCTGGCCTAAACGCCTTGCAAACACTGCCTCTGAACCCTCGAGTTCGTCCTTCAAACGTTTGACGTAACTCGTGCCGTCAGGGTCTTCTTTGACACGTGCGAGGCTATCGTGGCTCTTTCCATGCGACTCCACTTCGATAAGATCCGATGCCTGCAGCTCGCGAAGCTGGGC
>JBCCQO010000302.1:0-4444 GCA_039024595.1 Pseudomonadota bacterium
TAAATGTCAAACGACCGTTCACCACGGGAAGTTTGCTCCACCACCATGGGTACCAATCCAAGACCGCGGGGCTCCGAACTTCCTTTTGTCCAACTCGTCATAACATCCTCATCCGAACTTTAAACTTAACTGAATGGCCAGAAACTAGTGACTGACCTATTGTGACGCTGCGGTTTACGACGCTGTCAAAGCCTTCAGCTCGCTGAAGACTTCGGGTTGTACCGTCGCGTTGTGCCTTCGCGTAGTACCTTCGCGTTGTACCTTCGCGTTGTACCTTCGCGTAGTAATAGCCGCGTAGTAACAAAAGGTGCGCTGAACCTTGATCACTCGGTGTGCATCACTCAACACGATTCTTAAGAGACCTACTCCGGCAATAAGCCAGCGGATCACTCATCGAAAGCACTCATTGCTATGACTGCCTACGGCGGTAACGACATCACGTGGCTCACAGACTCAATTTTACCGACTTTATTACCGATCGCTTAAACGCCGTCCCTATCAACATGGGCCGTATGAAGTGCGGCGGATCCAAGCGCACGAGCGACAACCCTTACCGCACCTGGGCGACCCGTCTATTGTAACCGCGATTAAGGCCCACTGCTGAATGTAGAGTTCCGCTGCATCCTCACCATCCGATATGGTCACTCATAGGTCGAAAAACAAGTGCCTATGAGAAATGGAAATCTTCGCTTAGGGAAGAAAAGCACTCACGCTGCGCGGACGCCACCTGGCGACTTGGAAGCTAGGCCGGTCCACCGCGTCCGTATGGCCGGGAATCGAAGTGACTAAGAACAGGACTTCGGCGAGGTAGCCGCGAAAACAGTAGACGACGAAAAAACTATCGACAGTAGGCGGTGCCGCGCAGCCGGGACTAAGGCCATGGTCATAACAATACGGAACACGAGGCCAGGCTTCGTTCGACCTTTGCGTCGATCTAAAGTTACGTCGATCTAGAGTTGCATCGAGCTAAAACAGCAGTTTAGTGGCATCAGTCTCGTGGGTAAGCGCTGCGGGCCTACCCACGGCGCTTGTTCATATACCGGCGAAGCGCGCTAAGCGGCTGCTTGCTGACCGAGCGCGATCGCTTCTTGATAGGTGCAATCGCTGTCCGATACGTTGGCGCTGTCTAAGAGCTTGTCGACGATCGCATCCTCTATCACCTTAGACTCCACGCTCGCGAGCTGCTCCGTATTGTCGTAATACCAGTTCACGACTTCTTCTGGATCTTGATAGGTAGATGCGAGTTCCTCAACAGCTGCACGAACCGCATCCGCATCTGCCTTAAGCTCGAAGTGTTGGATCAGCTCCGACAGAATCAACCCTAGTTTTACCCGCCGTGACGCTTTGTCAGTGAACATGTCGTCGGGGAGAAGCGATTTCAAATCCAAGTCCTGTGACCCGGCGCCACCAAATTGCTGAAACATCTGATTTCTGAGGGCGTCGGTTTCCTGACTGATCAACGCTGCAGGCACGTCGAGGTCCTGGTAAGCGTCAATCAACGCATCCATAACTTGCTGTTTCACACGAGCGGTGACGGCTCCGCGAAGTTCGCGTTCCATGTTTTGTCGCACTTCACTGCGAAACTCATCTTCATCGCTGCCTTCTACGCCGTAAGCACTGAAGAGTTCAGGCCCCATCGGCGCAAGCTCCAAGGCCTCAATTTTGTGAACCGTAACCTTAAACTCCACGGCGGCGCCTTGCAGAGACTCCTCGTGGTAATCATCGGGGAAGGAAAGCTCCAATACCTTTTCGTCGCCCGTGCTCATACCCACGATTCCATCTTCAAAGCCCGGGATCATGCGACCGGAGCCAAGTTCCAGTGAACTGCCCTCGGCGCTTCCACCCTCAAAGGCTTCCCCGTCGCGGGTGCCTGCGTAATCGATAGTCACACGATCGCCATCTTCCGCAGCACGTTCTAGCTCTTTCCACTCACCCCGCTGCTTGCGAAACACCTCGATGATATTGTCTACATCATCATCGGTAACCTCTGCTGCAGGGCGTTCGACGTTGAACGCGTCGAGCTCGACAACCTCCACATCAGGAAAAACTTCGAAGGTGGCGATGTATTCAAGATCCTTACCCGCATCAATGCTGCGAGCTTCGATTTGAGGCTGACCCGCAGGTTTCAGGTTCTCCTGCACGACGGCTTCTTGGAAGGTTCGAGACATGACCTCGCCCAACACCTCCTGGCGCACACCCGTGCCGAAGCGCTGACGCATCACTTTCAGTGGTACTTTACCGGGACGAAAACCCGGAAGTCGCACGTTCTTCACTGCCTGTTGCAGCCTTGCATCAACCTCGCTATCGACCCGATCAGCCGGCACACCGACCGTGAGCTTGCGCTCTAGCTTGGAAGTTGTTTCCACAGAAACTTGCATATCGTTTTACCTAGTACTGCTAGCTGCTTTCTGACAGTTCACGCTGGATGTTAAGAACACAACATGGTGCGGAAGGAGAGACTCGAACTCTCACGCCATAAGGCACTGGAACCTAAATCCAGCGCGTCTACCAATTCCGCCACTCCCGCAAAACCTGTTGTGTCAGCCGATTCGCAAGCAACCAACGTCGTCCCGAAAATTAACCCAAGCCAATGAAAATAAAGGAATTTTACGGCCGGAAGGTAAGGGGTGGACTGCTCCGAAGGGGCGCGATTTTGCCATAGGCTCGTGCGAGCGGCAATACGTCTTTTAATCCGTCAAACAATTCGGGTCGAAAGCGTACTTTCCGGCTAGCCAATCACCCAGTTCTGTGGCCGCTAGCGTGTCATCTTTGCTCAGCTTTTCCAGCTCAGAACGGTAGGCTCGATCCAACTCCGCTAGGCTGATCTCGTCTAGCGGCATCAATTTCGACAAGAGCTTCTTCGTAATACCTGCCTTTCCCAAGATGAGGGACGGGTCTCGATCTTCTCCCGCAACAGGCGGATAACACCGGGGCAGCGACAAGAGTGCTGGTAACGAGAGAGCGCCTTGATTCATCGCGTTACACCAATGACTCCCGATCCTTGGCGCAAGCTCTTCGCCGTTACGCCCCAGAGGCTTGAAATACAGATGCTCAGACCGAGACTGGCTATCGTTGACCGGGTAATTATCCCAAAGCGCTAGTCGCTTTCCGAAGGCAGCGACGCTTCGTAAATCAGCCGCATCTATACGATCACTGCAAACTTTAGGACCGGTCCAAAACACGCTTACCTGCTCGGGTAGCCCCAACGCCAACTCGTCCAGGTAAGCAGTCGGTCTTGGCCCAAACAAACGATCGAGAACCGGGTCGTCACTGTAGTAGGTGGGACAAACCGCCAGCACCCAGTTAGGGAACCATTGCTGAACGTCCCAAACTATTTCCAACTGACGGCTAGCCAAAGACTCTGCGCGTCCGGACATATCGTCAAACAGTATTGCTAGTGCCGTACAACCCGTCGCTTCAAGTTGAAGAAGCTTATCTCTAAGCGACTGACGTGTCTGAACGTCGTAATTAGCATAAGCCTCGAAAGGGGAAAGGCCGAGATGAAGGCGCAGCCCCGCATTCGAGGCCGACTCGTGCATCCGTCTTAAGCGCTTGCTTTGCGATGTTTCGAGCGGATGGCGCCAAGCTTTACGCAAGTAGGAAGCCGCTTTTGGTGCGTACATAAATTGCGTGAAAGCGCCGTCGGCTAGCCAATCGAACATCTGCTCCCGAGTCATATCAGGCCACTCATGGCCATAAAAACCTTCGATCACGCCAAAAGTTGGGTTTTCGGTCACAAGAAAAGCCTATTAATGCAAAGCGGGATTAAAAAGTTGTTAGCTAATACCCAAACGAGCTAATCATGAGCGGTTCTGGGATGGAAAAATCTTTCAATTTGGCGATACTATACCGGTGACTCCATTTCCTCGCAGGAATGGTTTCGCCGGAGCACACCCAATGCTCCGTTGTGAAGGACGATGTTCCTTTATGTTTCACTCCTAATGGTCTTATTGGGCCCCTTTTGGGGCCCTTTTTTTGAGTTATAACAATTACTATCAATGACTTAAAAGTCTTATCTAAAGTGAAATATAATTTTTGTGGGCCCTGTATGGGCCCTATTTGGCCCCTGTACTGAGATTGCATAGGACCTTCGTAGGCTCGATGACAAAGCCCACGGCTACGTTTTCATTGATAAAACCGTTCTCTATCCTCCAATTTAGCCCTTGGCAAAGTAATCGCCGCCCCGTGCCTGCTATCGATCGCAACGCAGGTCTCACACGGTCCTAATTCCGTAAATGCCGTAGCAACAGCGACAAACTTCAGACTCACTGTGACGAGTAGAAGGCAGCGGTGAACATAAAGCGATGCACCGAAATCATGTCCCAACGATTTGAACGAGTTAAGTGGTTAAAGCACAGTTAAACGGTTTGAGAGAGATATGTATCGGGTTTAGTGTACACAGCCGTTAAGGGAACGATTAAGCGGCTTGTAGACTAGTGACAGA
>JBCCQO010000303.1:0-4442 GCA_039024595.1 Pseudomonadota bacterium
AAGGTTTTGATTATTTCTGCAGCCAAAAATTCGCGCCAGGCAGCAGGCTAAACCGTCAGCGGAAAAAAAAGGTGCTATTTTCAACGTCTGTAATCACTCGCTTTGCGTGGGGACTTGGGGTGCTTATTCCCTCGTTTCAAGTCTTCTTATCTACTGTTCTGCTGGTGTCGGGGACTAGATCGTTGGAGGATCCAGCTTCCAGCTCTTGCTGGTACTCATCAAAGGACTGCTCAACGGTGCGCATACACTCTTCGTAGCGGGTGTCTGGGTACTTTTGGCACTCCAATGCCCGGTCCTGTTGCGCTTTTTCGTAGATCTGTTGCTGCGTACACGCGCTCGCTGCGACTAAGAGCAAAAGCGCTATAGCGCACCGAGCACGTCGCCTTGTAGAGTGTTTGCTCACCTCGAATACTCCTTTATTCACTGTTCTGTACGCGCCGGTCCAGAGTCTCTTTGGCGACGAGCGCCGCTTCTCGAACCCGCTGCGGCGCTGTTCCACCTACGTGGTTGCGAGCACGTACGGACCCTTCAATAGTGAGCACTTCATAGACGTCCTCCTCAATCAACGAAGAAAACTGCTGCAAGGTGTCGATGGACAGTTCGTCCAAATCCAACTCCTGTTCCACACAATGGCTCACCGCTCGTCCAACTACTTCATGGGCGTCACGAAAAGGTAAACTCTTGCGTACTAGATAGTCAGCCAAATCCGTTGCAGTCGAGAAACCCGTCTTCGCTGCTTCACGCATTTGGCCTTCGTTCGCTTCGACATGCCCCATCATGTCGGCGAAGGCACGCAGAGAATCATGAACGGTATCCACGCAATCAAATAACGGCTCTTTGTCTTCCTGGTTATCTTTGTTGTACGCCAACGGCTGACTTTTCATCAGCGTGAGCAGAGCGATGAGATGTCCATTCACACGGCCACTCTTTCCCCTGACGAGTTCCGGTACATCCGGGTTCTTCTTCTGCGGCATAATCGAAGAACCGGTGCAAAATCGATCCGGAAGATCGATGAACGCAAACTGCGCGGACGCCCAGAGCACGAGCTCTTCGCTCATTCGAGAAAGGTGCGTCATCAATAGCGAACCGAATGCGCAAAACTCGATGGCAAAGTCTCGATCCGATACGGAGTCCAGCGAATTCCTAGTCGGCGCCTCAAATCCCAAGGCAGCAGCGGTCGCCTCGCGGTCGATTGGGAATGATGTGCCCGCTAGTGCCGCTGCCCCAAGTGGACACTGATTTAGCCGCTTGCGGCAATCAGCTAGGCGGCCGAAATCTCGTTCGAGCATTTCGTTCCAAGCGAGCAAGTGATGACCAAACGTAATCGGCTGAGCGCTTTGAAGATGGGTAAAACCCGGCATGATTGTGGCAGCGTGACGTTCAGCTTGCAGAACCAAGGTGCGCTGGAGTCGATTCAGTTCGCTGGCAATTTGGTCGATTGCCGCACGGAGAAACAGGCGGATATCGGTAGCGACCTGGTCATTCCGAGAGCGTCCGGTATGGAGTTTTTTACCCGGATCTCCAATCAAGTCCGTGAGCCTTGCTTCGATATTCATATGAACATCTTCGCGTTCTACGGACCATTGAAACTCCCCGCTTTGGATCTCCTCATGGATCTGTTGGAGACCTCTTTCAATCAGCGCCAGTTCTTCAGTGCTCAACAGTGACGCTTTCGCGAGCATGCGTGCGTGCGCTAAGGATCCCTCGATATCTTGCTCTGCCATTCGGCGATCGAAGGACACAGAGGCGGTAAATCGCTGGACGAACTCATCGGTCGCTTCGCTGAAGCGACCGCCCCAGAGACTGGTGTTTTCCTGGTTAGCCATGCCGAGGCCTTGTTCTGCGCTGTTGATCGTTGGGATGCTAGTGCGAGGATTGGGTGCCCGCATCGGAGCGGGAGTATACCAGCGCCAATGATCAGCGATCTTGCCCTTCTTCGCTGAGCTTGCGAGAGTTCGCTTTGGAATCAGTTTCGCTGCGGTACATGCGAATTCGGTTTTCCCTGTTCTGGAGCATTAGGCTATGGCTGAGAGGCCACCCGAAGACAGTACGGACGATAGTGCGGAAGATAATACGGTAGATGGTGCGGTAGCTGGCGATCGAGGCGACGCTTTTTTCATACCGGATCTGTGCGCGGCGCCAGCGGTGTTTTTCGCCGTTCTGCTCGCGGAGCTTGCGGTATTCCTACATGTTCTTGCACTAGGTCCCCTGGCCTTTTTCGACTGGCAGGCAATGGCTGTCGGGTCCCTGCTGGTGCAGTGGATTACTTTACTGTGTCTTGCGCTCTTATGCCGCCTACGTCTACAGCTTAACCGGCTTACTCCTTTCAACGCGACAGCCGCTTGTCTTTGCCTCGTCGCAGGGGTCACTGCTGCCACAACTCTGCTCTTGGGGAATCTTGCTCCGACCACGCTAACGGCGGCATCACTGTCCGATCTGAGTCTTCGCAATACGATACTGGCTGTGGTTATCGCCGCGGTAGTTCTCCGGTACGCTTACTTGCAGCAGCGGGTCGCACTGCAGCAGCGAAGCGAGCTGCAGCTACGACTGGATGCCTTGCAGGCTCGTATTCGTCCTCACTTTTTATTCAACACGCTCAACAGTATCGCCAGTCTGATTGCCGTGCAGCCAGAGCGAGCGGAGCAGGCGATTGAAGATGTTTCGGAGCTCTTCCGCGCCGCGCTAAGCGGGGATCGTCGCGAATCCACGCTCGCTGATGAACTGCACTTGTGCGAGTTGTATCTTGCCATCGAGGCCTTGCGATTGGGGGAGCGGCTCACGGTAAGCTGGGCTATCGACGAGTCTCTGGCCAAGGTTCGCGTTCCCGCACTCCTTTTGCAGCCACTGGTGGAAAACGCCATTTATCACGGCATCGCGCAACTACCCCAGGGTGGTACGATTGAGCTTAGGACCCAAGAAGTCGACAAGCGCTTGCAAATTGAGGTCGAAAATCCTGTCCCTCGCAGCCCACAGACTAAATCCACTCAGGGGCATCGCATAGCCCTGGAGAATATTCGTCAACGTATCGAAGCCACCTTCGGTGACACGGGAACGTTCCTCGTCGAAAACCGGGGTACTCACTTTCTGGTCAAACTTCTGATTCCGATCGATGCAGAATGATGAAAGTGCTTCTTGTAGATGATGAGAGTCTGGCCAGACAGCGCCTTCGTCGCCTCTTGGCGAAGGTGCGACCAGACGCGGAGTTGATCGATGCGGAGAATGGGGCTCGTGCTCTTCAGCTAGCGGAGTTGGAGAAGCCTCAAATCGTACTCCTCGATATTCGTATGCCAGAGATTGATGGAATAGAGGTCGCTGCTCGCTTGGCAGAACACGATGAGCCGCCTGCGGTCATTTTCTGTACCGCCTATGATGAGTATGCGCTCCAAGCACTGGAGCATCAGGCTATCGGTTACCTTCTGAAGCCGGTACGGCAGCGAGATTTAGAAAGGGCCCTCAGCAATGCGGTTAGCCTAAATCGAGCACAGATCAGTGCCTTGGCACAGCTTGATCAACCGGAATCGCTCTCAAATGCGACCGAATTGGTCAGCCATAGTCACAGCGGTATTCAAACCCTACCCGTCGATGAAGTGCGCTGTTTGTTAGCCGAGGATAAGTATGTGCGAGCCTGCGCGCCGGGGGCGGAGATCCTGCTATCGGCCTCTTTGAAAGAGCTGGAGGCAACTTATGGTGAGGTGTTTGTTCGTGTGCATCGGAATGCGCTAGTGTCTCTGGCTCATTTACGGGGTTTGTCGCGCCATGCTGGCATTTGGCACGCCGATCTCGATGCGCTGGAGATCAGTCCACAAGTTAGTCGACGACATCTGAGCACCGTCAAGAAAGCGATTAGGAGCCGGGCCGAGTCCTAGGTCGGTCAGGTGTTATCATCGCGTCGAAAAAAATTGTATTCACTCCTATTAAGAATTCCATGAGCGCCGACGTCGTTATTGCCACCCGAGAAAGTCCCCTTGCGCTTTGGCAAGCGCACTACGTGCGAGATGCTCTTTGCGCCGCTCACCCGGGCCTTACCGTTGAACTGCTTGGCATGACCAGTCGCGGCGACCAGGTGCTCGACGTGCCTCTGGCAAAGGTTGGAGGCAAGGGGCTATTTGTGAAAGAGCTGGAAACAGCGCTTCTGGACGGGCGTGCTCACATCGCCGTTCATTCCATGAAAGACGTCCCCATGGAGTTTCCCGCGGGACTCGAATTGGGCGTGATCTGCGAGCGAGAGGAACCGGCAGACGCTTTTGTCAGTAATCGCTTCGACAGCTTATCCGCGCTACCTGAGGGCTCGGTGGTGGGTACGTCGAGTCTCCGGCGTGAGTGCCAGCTGCGGGAACAGCGGAGCGACCTTGAGGTGAAATTTCTGCGCGGCAACGTCAACACCCGTCTGCGCAAACTGGATGAGGGTGAATATGACGCGATCATTCTGGCTTGTGCTGGCC
>JBCCQO010000304.1:0-4428 GCA_039024595.1 Pseudomonadota bacterium
AGCCCGCGCCAGTGAAAGCCTTTGCCGTTCACCACCGGAGAAGTCATCTCCTTCTTCTCGGAGCTCTGTATTGAGCCCCTCCGGTAACAGCTTTACAAACCGATCAGCGTTTGCCTGAGTGAGAGCCAAGTTCACACCATCGTCGGTTGCGCCTGCCAAGTGACCATAAGCAATGTTACTTCGCAAGCTGGTTGCAAAGAGTGTGGCCTGCTGGTCGACGATCGCAATCTGGCGACGAACATCCTTTAGCTTTAACTCACTTAAGGGTACGCCATCGAGGTATACCTCACCGCTGCTGGGTGGGAACTGCGCCGCTAAAATCTGAGCGAGCGTCGTTTTACCTGATCCGGATCGGCCGACTAAGGCGATCGTTTCACCGGCGGCGATCTCAAAACTCAGATTCTTCAGCGTGTCTTCTTTCGCCGCTGGGTAGCGGAAGCTCAGATTAGCTACCCGGATAGCTCCCGCCAGGCGATTCGTCACGGCCGCACCTTCCTGGCGCTCGGGCAACTCGTCGAGGATTTCGAACACGCTTTCAGCAGCAGCGATTCCCCGTTGTATGCGGACATTCACCTGCGTTAGCTGGCGCAGTGGTTTCGCAATAAGGCTGGCTGCAGTTATGTAGGAAAGAAATTGTCCCGTGTCCATGGTGCCGCGCAAACTGGGGTCTAGCCCAAACCAAAACAGTGCCGCAATCGCAGCGTAGGTGAGCCATTGAATGATAGGAGTGCTGATTTCATTGACCCGGGCAAGTTTCATATCTTGCTTAAGTGCGAAGTCGTTTCGTTCTTCAAAGCGCTGCTGTTCTGCTGCCTGTCCGCCGTAGTTTCGAACGACTGAGAATCCGCGTATGGCCTCCGCCGCTACCTGAGCAATTCCGCCCATCGAATCCTGTATGCGCCGACTGTATTTCTTGAACTGTTTTGAGGCGAAGCTGATGATCAAACCGATAACGGGAGTAAGGGCGACGAAAACCAATGACAGCTTCCAGTTAAGAACGATGATGTAGGCAAAGAGTGCCAGTACGGTAAGACCTTCCCGGACGATGACTTTAATTGATGTGGATGCCGCAGAGGCAATCTGCTCGATGTTATAGGTGATAAGTGCCAAGAGTTCCGCTGAGTTCCGTTGGGCCAGGTAGGAAGCAGGAAGATGGTTTATGCGTTCAAACACATCGGTGCGCAACCGATTGACGATACGTCGGGCGACGTAGGTAATGTAGTAACCCCCGAGGTACGAGCCGATACCACGGGCAGTAACGATCGCGACCAGTGCCAGGGGCAGCACTAGGCGAATTTGTTCTGCCTGATTCAGACCCCAATCCAGCTCCCACTGTCGCAGCTCGCGTCCTGGTTGTACGAGCTGCGCTCCTAGCGGTGACGTTGGCGTGTCAGCAAAAGCGGTGGGCAGGTACTGCATCAGACTGGCGAAGCTGGCCTGAGTCAATGCGTAAAGGACAAAGCCGACCATGCTCAATAAAAAAGCGGGCCATAGTTGGCCAACGTAGGTCAGCAGTCGTCGATAAGTCTCCCCACTGGAGGGAGGCTGCTTACTGGCCATCAGTTGAGGTGGTTGCTGTGACAAAAAAAGCTCGCGGAGACAGAGTAGGTAATTTATCGGCTCTATTGTACGGTAAGGCTGATGCTCGTTGGGTCTACCTGGGCGTACAACTCGCAATTCCTAGTCGGGTGTCTGGGTACCAGGTACGCTTACGACTGGCACCAATATCCGGGCTATAGAAGCGAATGGGATGGAATGAAATGAGACAGCAGTGTTCAGTAAGGCTATCGAAAACCCTTCTGAGAATCGGTCTATTCATTTTTTGCGTGCATACCGCTGTCAGCAGCGCGACCGACTTTGACGCGTTGGCGTACTACAAGTACCTGCATGCCAACCCCGAGCTCTCCTTCCAAGAGAGTAATACCGCCAAGATGCTTGCTGACACCCTTGAGCAAGCCGGTTACGAAGTGACCCGTTCCGTGGGTGGTCACGGCGTGGTTGCACTCCTGCGTAATGGTGAGGGCCCTACCGTACTGATGCGGGCCGATATGGATGCGCTGCCCGTTGCGGAGCAAACCGACCTTCCTTACGCTAGCACTCAGAGGGCGATCGAATTGGACGGACGAGAAGTATCAGTCATGCATGCCTGCGGTCACGACGTACACATGACGGTAGTGATTGATGCCGCTTTGACGATGCTGAACCGACGAGAGGATTGGCAGGGAACGCTCATGGTCATTATGCAGCCTGCGGAAGAGCGGGGTGCAGGGGCTAGAGATATGCTTGCCGACGGCTTATTCAAGCGTTTCCCCGAGCCTGATTTCAACATATCGCTGCACACAAGCGCTACTTTACCCGCCGGTCAGGTGGGTTACATAGAAGGCTGGATGATGGCGAATGTCGATATGGTCGACGTCACCTTGTTTGGTGTGGGCGGTCATGGTGCGTACCCGCACACGGCCAAAGACCCCATCGTTCTGGCTGCGTCAGTGATCGGAGACTTGCAGACCTTAGTATCGAGAGAGATTCATCCAACGGAGGCTGGCGTGGTCACCGTCGGGTCGATTCATGGTGGCACGAAGCACAACATCATTCCCGATCAAGTGGATCTACAACTCACGGTTAGGTCCTATTCAGATGATGTTCGCCAAACGCTGTTAGCAGGTATCGAACGCATCGCGATCAAGCAGGCCGAAACGCTCGGTTTTCCAGAGGAGCTAGTGCCGACTGTGAGCGTACGAGAAGAGTACACACCTGCGCTTTGGAACGATCCGCAATTGGTACGTCGAGGCGTCGCGGCAATGCGCGCTGAGTTGGGCGAGGCGGCGTTGGTAGAAATCAGTAAGGAGATGGGAGGGGAGGACTTCTCGCGCTATGGCCGCACAGAGAAACGCATACCCTCCTTTATGATTCGACTAGGCACCGTACCGGAAAAGCTGTTCGCCGCGGCGGAGCGTGGGGATGCTCGTTTACCCTCTCTTCACTCGCCCTTTTTTGCACCTGATCCAAAACCTACGCTCCATACCGGTGAGCGCGCGATGACGGCCATGGCTCTGGAGTTGCTTGCGCGGCGCTAGTCATGGCCGACTCGGTCCATAAGCTACGCCCTAAATGTCAGCTCCGTTGACGGAAGCCGATACTAAGACGGACTCACTCTCCTGATCGATCTGCTGAATCAGCACACCGTTACCGACACCGTACCAACTCGTAATGGTGAAGTTCTCACCGTCGGTCTGCTCGTTTTCAGTAAAACGGCAGGCTTCAAAAGTGCCCGCAGGCACGGTGACGGTCTCTATGCCATCAAAGCGGATGGTTGTCTGTGTCTGAATCGTGGTGCTAAAGGTAAAGCCACCGCTCGTTGAGTCGACCCTAGAGGTGTAGTTCTGTGTAAACGAGTCCCCGGCCGCGAGATCAAATCGCTCGAGCCGGAAGGGTTCGAAGGTCGCGGTCTGGCTGCTCGAGGCCGGACTGATTACCTCGTTCTCGGTGCCAATGTTGCGGATACGCAGGCGCATGGGCACCTGATAGTAGCCGCGATTTCGAGAAGTCGACGCGAATTCTCCAAAGGTAGAGATTTCGCTTATCGCTGCAAGTACCGATTGGCCGTTAAAAGTCGCTCCGCCTTCTATACGCCGTTCGAAGGTGAATTCGATTGTTTCGCCGTCGGCGGTTGTTTGAATCGTGGAGATTGATGTGCTGCCGGCCGACACTAAAGAGTCGTTCCAGCAAGCGCTTGCATTCCCGGTGCCGCTACCGCCTCCGGAGCCGCCGCCGCTAGTGGCTTCAAACACAGCCTCCAAGAAAAACGTCTCATCTCCTTCCAGGAAGGCAAGCAATGTTTCGTTACCAGCAAATCCAGAGGTAAAGAGTCTGCAGCTGTCTGTGCTGCCTCCGCAGAAGCCGCGGTTACGACGGCGCCACCCGGCGAAGCGAAAACCGGCATCCGGTGTTGCCAAAAACGTTTCATCGAAGTTCGTGTTATCGACTTCCACGCTCGCGCAGGGGGCATTTGACGTACAACTATAGTTGCCAGACTGGGTGGTAACGGTCCCACCAGCGGTTGTGCTGACTTGAATTCGACAGCCAGCAAGAATTGCCAGCGCAACAATGGAAAACGCTAGTCGTTTGATCATCTTTGCCCCTTAAGGTTTGCTCTCTGCTTACTGCTCATAAACGCAGTATCGCCAAGGTGTGCCAAAGAGCCAACCATCAAAGTTGATGATTTATCGAGGTGCAGCTTGTTGTTGCTAGGCCGCGACTGGTGAACTGGCGGCTTTCGACTCAGAACCCTTCTTGCGTAAGCGTCGCACCCGATCGCGCAAGTGTGATGGAAGCGCTAGCAATGCTGGTGTCGCGATGAGCGTAAGAATAGTCGCGAAAGAGAGGCCAAAGACGATTGCCTGCGATAGTGGCTCCCAGAAAGACGAC
>JBCCQO010000305.1:0-4425 GCA_039024595.1 Pseudomonadota bacterium
GGGCTACTTCTTCTTCGGCGCCTCCACCGTTCTTGGATATTGCATAAATACCGGCAAACAAGCCGTTTAAAAAGGTCCTCTGTTCATCGTCAAAAGGACCGTCTGCAGGAATAAATTCCGGCAGATCGGTCGTGTCGAGAGGCTGTCCTGAGCGCAAGATTTCTTGCAACAAGCTTGTGTTCGACGTGTTCACAGTCTACTTCCGTGCGTAAGTGTTAGCTGGGGTTTTTGATCAAGCTGCCAGAGTGGGCAGGTCGACCAGTTTGATCAGATCCGAGTCGGGTACTTCGCGAACGAACTCCAAGAAGCTTTCGCCGTCACCCTTTCTATCGAGGTATTTGCCGACGATTTGTTCGACTACTCCATTCACTTCACCGGCGGCTATGGGTCCGCACAAAGGCCTTCCGATCCCCTTATCGTTATCGCTTCCTCCACCTAAAACAACAAAGTATCCCTCGCCTCCGTCAGAGAGGGTCGCACCGACTAGACCGATATCGCCGATGTAATGCTGCGCGCAGGAATTCGGGCAGCCGGTGAGATGTATGTTGATGGGTTGGTCAAGCGTGAATCGTTGTTCCAAGTGCCGTACTAGGTCCGTGCCGTTTTCCTTTGTGTACGCTAAGGCGAGCTTACAGCCCATCTTCCCGGTACAGGCGACAGCACCAGCAGCGAAGGCCGTCGCGGAGGTCTTCATAGCTTGGGCTTCTATAAGTCCTTTGACCTCCTCGAGAACGGCCGATGGCAGGTGAGGGATGAGTACGTTTTGCCAGACGGTTAGGCGAATATCGTTGCGGCCATGGAGTAGGGCAACTTTCCCCAGGGTACGCATTTGTTCCGGTGACAAGCGCCCCATCTCAAGTGCAACTCCCAGGTAGTGCGCACCATCTTGAGACTGTTGGTGAAAGCCTATGTGACCTTGTCGGTCAATCGCTGGCCGGGGCTCATCGAAACTTTCATCCAGCGCATGTAGCTGAAATCCCGCTTCAAGTTCTTCCAGTTTCTCCTGTGTGCGATCTACAAACCAATCTACCCCGTGCTTATCGAGAACGTACTTCAATCGAGCCTTTTTCCGATTCGTACGGTCGGCGTGCTCGACAAAAACGTGCAGCATCGCAAAGCCTGCTAGGACTGACTGTTCCGGTGTGCAGATGAACCCGGTGCTGCGTGTGAGGTCCTTGTGGCCGCTTATTCCTCCCAAGCCAATCCGGCAATAAATGCCGGGATCGACCGAGGCGCCTTCACCTATTCGAGTCGCCTGGAAACAGATGTCGTTAGAGTCGCTGACGGCGGAAATCGATCCGCCGTTATCAAATGAGATATTGAATTTACGCGGTAATGCCCTGAGTTCACGCGTATTCAAAACCAGGTTGGAAAGTCGATGGGTATAGGGGCTGAGGTCGAGCAGCTCCTCCTGGTCGAAGCCGGCGGTAGGAGAGGCCGTCATGTTACGCGCCGAGTCAGCGCCGGAGCCCTGGCAGGACAAACCGGCGCGTGTGAGCGCGGTCATCACGTTAAGAACGTCTTTTGGTTCGATCTCACGAATCTGAATATTGCCGCGAGTTGTGACGTGGGCGTAACCACCGCCAAATTCCTCTGCTATGTCGCCGAGCGCTTGCATCTGGTCACCACGCATTTGGCACGCGGGGAGCCGGAGGCGCACCATGTAGCCGGGACTCGTAGGTTCGACATTAAAGAAACCGAGATGGCGAAGCAGGAACTGATCGAGGCCGGAGGCGATTTCATTTCGCGCCGTCCACTTTTCCAATCGATCCCAAAGATCTAGCGGGTGGAGTTTGTACTTTGCGACTTCTTCTTTGCAGAGATCTTCTAACGGTGTGCCATGCACCGTGACTTCGGGCTCTGACTCACCGCTTTTCGAGGACGACGCGCTTAACTCGAGCTTGCTGAGTGCTGCCATCAAGCAAGCAACCTGCTCCTCGCTAAAACCTCGTTGCTCAAACGCCTCGCCCATGCATTCGTTCCCTGATGGTATGTGTGTCTTTGTTTTGTTAAGAGTCTCGTTAAGACTGACTGGATGACGCGGAGGTGATGCTTCAGACGAGACGGTTCATACGTTGCTGAGCCTGAGTTCGCCGAATTTACTTTTGCGGGGCTCTTCCATCTCAAATTCAGCTCGAATTCTCTTCGAACTCACCCCGAACTCTCACTGACACCGCCGCTATAGCTCTTGCCAGAGCCTTTGCCTATTGAGCTTGCTGGAGACGCTGCTGAACGATAAGGCACGGCCATCCTCCCCGGTCCATAGCAAAACCTTTGCCAGCCAGCTTCCTATAAAAATCAATAACTTAGCGGAGCGATGGTAGAAGTTGGTGCGCCAAAGAAATGCAAAATTCGGTTTTCGCGCACCAAAATCGATCGACTATTCAAAGCACCACAGGCACAAAAAAAACGCCGAATTTCTTCGGCGTCTCGCTGAGTTACAGGGGTTACTCAGCTAGGCCCTCTCATGTAACACGATGCTCTAATCAGGGAAAAGAACACCGTGCCAGAGAGTAGGCCTTCCAAGGCTGCACTTTCTAAGGCTGAACTTTGAGCAATCGCTTACAGAACGTAGTTAACGAAGAACCAAGACACCGTCTTGTCTATGCCGGTGGCTCCAGCGGCCGGATCGTCGCTACCAAAATAACTCGCATGCTTAAACGACAGTGCGAATTTGTCGATCTTCTTGGTCAGCTGTAGATCGAATTCTTCTCCATAGTCGATCCCGCCCGCATCGGCTTCAAAGTCGTGGTAGATGGTCGTCAGCGATAAGTTGCTCGCAAACTTAAACGCACCGACAAGATAGGCGTCTTTCACACCAGCGCCCGGGAAACCAATGAAACGATCAGCCCACCCTTGGAAGGCGTGCACCGTTGCCAGTGGCGTCGAAAAGCTGATGCCCGCATCGCTTTCGAGGACTTCATAACCAACCTTGCCGGTTAAGCTCTTGAGTGCGCCATCGCTAAAGGACTTGGTCAATCCCAATTCGACTCGGTATTGATTGGCAGAATCAAAGTCTGTCGGGTTGTCTGCAATCGCGCTCTGATGCGATAGCTCAAGCAAGTAACTTGCGACCAGATCGTCGCCCAGATTGCGTTTGCCCTGAAGCTTGGCGCCATAGGTTTCGCGATCGGTGAATGGGGCTGGAAGCGTATCCCGGTCGTAGTCGAGTCGATAGTAGAAACCTTCGAGCGAACCAATCGGTAGGCCGGAGTATTGAAGGTTGACGAGATGCGAACTCATCGGAGACTCGGCCAAGTTCTCGTTCGGGTTATCGTTACCGAAAATACGGTTTACGTTGTCAATATAGGCGTAGTTAATGCGCAATCCATCGATCGATTTATTTTCGATCGTCAGCGCATCCATCGATTGCCAGTTTTGACGCCAGGGCACGGTTCCGATAAATCGGTGCAGCGGAGCGGGCCGATAGGTGACGTACTGGCGGCCCAGGGTTACGGTTGTGTCGGATATTCCCGTATACCGAATGAAGGCCTCCTCAATCTCAGTGCCCTCCGGGTCAGCGACGACGTCGAAGCCATTCGAAGACTCGCCTGGCACGTTAAAGTCATCGACCAGATGAAGCACGTTCTCCGCGGCGACTCGCACTGAGAAGTTACTCACTTCACCGGTTTGATAGCCGAAGTAAGTCCGCAAGGTGAAGGCGGTCGCATCATCCAAATTGTTCGCCTCGTCATCCACCAATTCCACGCGCCCATGCATGCGCAGCAGAGGCTTTCCACCATTGATCGCATCGGAAATTATGTTGTCTGCCAGGGTGTTAGCGCTTGCCATGAGCAGCAATGGTGAAGCGGCGGTTAGCAGAGAAGGAATGGCGTATTTACGCCCCGTTTTGGACAATGACATGGCTTGGGTTCCCCTAATTGGTCTGTGAATTTCCCGCGGCCCACACAGCAATAAGCGAGCCAAGCCCTAATAAACGGTCGCTAGGAGCCGCTGTGGGTCGAACCGGAAAGCGCTATCGAGCCCATAAATCCTGCGGCCGAGCGGTTCTTGATTTCATGCCTTTACCTCTCTCTAGGCCGCGTCTCACAGAGCAGAATCTGGCAAAAATTGCTGTTGTTCACCGTACTTCTAACGCGCTTTCTTGGTGCGTCAAGGCGATTGGGTGCTCACAAGGAGCGCAGGTCTCGGGGCCCGAATCCATTGAAACGGCGCGGTTGTCGAAGTGGGCGCCAACCCCCTCTTGATCCGTTTCTTTCCGGGGAAACGCTCGCTCTAGAAGACGTTTTTGCCGCTAGAGCGGCGCAATCGAGAGTACATTGTGCATCGATTCAGGCGCTAATCCGGCTATTGGCACAGTTACTGCAATCGGGCTGCGGAATCTTTCAGGAGGAGATTTGTAAATGTCGTACATCGAGCCGGCGCAGTTCGCAACCAAAATGGTGGATGCGGGTGAAGCCAAAA
>JBCCQO010000306.1:0-4418 GCA_039024595.1 Pseudomonadota bacterium
AACAAACTGAAATTGGTTACCCACTGTCGGGACGATAGAAAGTTTCGACGCTATCTCGCCCATGAGCACACTCTTTATCGCGTTTATAACTTGCTGAGCGATGCCTCCTTTCGGGTACGCCTGTTGGAAATTACCTACATCGATACGGAAGGCGTTCGTAAGCCTCGTACGCGTCCAGCCTTTTTTATTGAGGCCGATGGCAAGCTTGCGCAACGTATCGGGATGCAGGAAGCGGCCTTGACCAAGGTTTCAGGATCAGCGCTAAATCCCGATGCGATCACCCGTCTGGGTTTGTTTCAGTACATGATCGGCAATACTGATTGGTCTCTACGACGAGGTCGCAGCGGCGGCACATGCTGTCATAACGGCGTACTTTTGGCCGATGGCCAGGGCTATCATCAAATCGTCCCCTACGACTTCGATCAGGCCGGGCTTGTGAATGCCGATTACGCTCTACCAGCGAGGGGCCTGGGTATCAGATCGGTGCGGCAGCGAGTTTTTCGGGGGCTTTGCACCGGAGACACGCGCCTGCAAGACGCGCTAAGGCTTTTTGAAGAGCAACGGCAAGCGATCTACGCCCTGTTTCCCCTTGAGGGGAAAATGAAATACTCCAATCGACGAGCTCGCGCATACCTTGACGACTTCTACGATCTTGTCGCTGAGCGTGACAAGTTCAGAGCAACGATTGAGAGTCAGTGTCGAGATAACCCAAGTCTTTGGCCGAGCGGTGACACCGCTACCGCTCAGGATTGACTCGCTAGCTTGCGGCCTAGCGCGAGTCCGTGTCGAAGCCTACTCGGGAGAGCAGCGTGCTGACCCTGTTTAGCTCTCCCTCCGCGTACACGGCGTCGCCGGAAAGGTTACCCCATACGGGCGCCGGCCAGCAGTCATCGTCTTGTCGACGTCCCACCACATGCAGATGCAACTGGGGTACTAGCAAACCCAAGGCGCCGATGTTGACTCTGGGATAGGCGAATTCTTCCTTTAAGAGCCTGTTAAGTTGCCGACCCACTTGTAAAAGATTCTGGAGCACATCGGGAGGGAGATCGAGAAGATCCAGGCAGGTCGTTCTGGGCACAATAAGAAACCAATGCACAGCCGCGTTGCGGTGCAGCAATATCGGTCCGACCGAAGAATCGGCTACACGATGACAATCAGCCGCCAGTTTTTCATGCAGCTCCCAGCGGTTCTCTTGGGTCAAGGGGTGCTCGGCAACTTTCTAGCGTTTGTGTTCAGGGCTATGAAAATCGGTCTTGCACCCGGCGTCCCAGGCCTCGGGTAGGTTTCCGTGCGCAGGGATTCCGCCCTGATCTTTTAGCATTCGGGCGAGATGTAAGCAGTTCCAAACAAGGAAAGTGGTATTCCGATTGGTAAAGTCGTTTTCAGGTCCTCCCGAACCCGGGTCCATATAGGAGGGGCCAGGTCCGGCTTCTCCCATCCAGCCCGCGTCGGCCTGCGGCGGGACCGTGTAACCGATATGGGAGAGAGAAAAGAGAATATTCATAGCGCAGTGCTTTACGCCGTCTTCGTTGCCGGTGATGAGGGTCGCACCCACTTTACCGTAGTCTCGATATTGGCCCTTGGCATTGAAGTCATGCGTGTAGCCATACATACGCTCCAGCACACGATTACAGACCGAGCTTTTCTCGCCCAGCCACACCGAGGTGCCTATGATCAGGATATCGCAGGCGTCGATTTTGCGTTGAAGGTCGGGCCAATCGTCTTTTTCGTATCCGTCTCGCCCTGCGTAGTCGTGTTCTAACCCAGCGGGTATCTCGTAATCCACTGGCCGGATGATTTCCGTGCTGACCTCGTTGGCCTGGAAAATTCGTTCTGCAACGCGCAGCAAACCCTCCGTATGGGACAAATTAGGCGACCTAGTGAGGGTGCAATTGAGCATCAATGCGCTAAGGTCGTTGTACTTGGCGGGTGCGCTAGTGCACTGGTGTAAGGTGAGCGTCTCAAGCTGATCGGTCACTGGGTAGGACCCTCGTTTTCTGGTGCTGGGGTGGGTGCCTGGCCCGGTGTCTGAGTGGGTGTCTGAATGGGCGTCTGGGAAATAGCCGCTTGTGTTTCCTCGGCCACTTCGGTCACCTTCTTTGCCGGCGGAGCATCGCTTGGATCGCGCGGCTTCACCCTCCGGAAGCTGTACTCGTCTATTTGAATGTCATCCAGCCCCACCTGATCAAAGGGGTTTTCCATCGCCGTTTGCACGTTGTAGAGAGAGATCAGCACAAATCCATGTAAAACACTCAAACCATAAGTGATCGCTACCGGGGCATCGGGCAGGTGGTAAATCACCGTTGGCGCAAATACGCAGGGGAAGACGTACACAAACACCAAACAGTAAGCGCGCATCGAAATCGGCGTGCCGTGCATTTTGAGGCTGATGGTGTTTTCCATGCTTTCGTTCACATCCTGAAGAAAGCGGATCATCTTCAGCGCCAAGCCGCTGGAAATCGCATCGTTGTTTTTGCGGATGAAGTAAAAAACCTCATTTAGGGCCTCCTCCGCAACTCGATTGTCATGGCGCTCTGAATTGAGGGCGCGTTTGAACAGCGTAGAGACCAGCGCTAGCTGCTGGGCTACTTCATCCAGCTGTTCCGGGCTCAGCTTCTTACATTGTTCGAAGCAATAGTGAACCGACATCATCGAAGCTTTAAACAAACTCAAAAACTTCAGTGCGCTGTCTCGACGTTTGAAGGCTTCCCGTATGGTAAACACAAGCGGAAAGACCACCGCGATGCTGAACAGCGTTATGTTGAGGTCGTAGGCAAACCCAAAGCGAAAGCACAGATGTGTGACGACAAGGGAGACTACGATCAACGCCAGCGTTCGCCGATCTAGGATTGCTAGATATTTCTCCACGCTATTTTCACCCTGCTTGTTTGAGGCGACTTCATTTTTTCACGTACTCGCCTTCACACGCAGATGCTAGCGGTCGTCCCTGATGAAGTAAATGTGGGTGCTAAAGAGGTTTGCGTGCTCTGAACTGGCTCAATAGACTGGTGTGTGAGAATAAGAGAGAGTTTTTAGGGGGCTGTATGCGAAAGGGTCGATCTGATTTTCTAACCGTTGCGCGTTTTTTTCTTTGGGTGGCCTCGTGTTTGCCTCTATTGGCAGCGGCGGAGGCGCCGCTGTTTTCTTCGGATGATCCGCTGCAAATCACGCTCAAAGGTCCTTTTACACAAATTGACCGCGAGCGAGATAAAGAAGCCGAATACCCGGCGACACTCAGCTACGACGCTGATGGAGAGACCTATGAGTTCGATGTGAAACTATCCGTGCGCGGTAACTTCCGCCTGCAAAAGAAGGTCTGCTCCTATTCCCAGCTATGGGTGAACTTTAAGAAGGGTCAGGTAAAAAATACGGTCTTCGCCGATCAAAACAAGCTCAAGCTTGTGGTGCAGTGTCGCAAATCGGGCAAATACGAAGAATACCTCGCCCGCGAATACCAAGCCTATAAAGCCTACGAGCAGCTAACAGATCTAAGCTTTAAGACGCGCTGGCTCAATGTGAGCTACATCGACGCTGAAAAAGGTAAGACCAGGGAACACCTCGGCTTCTTTATTGAGCATCAAAAGAGCCTCGCTAAACGTCATGACCTTAAGAACTTCAAGGCCCCCAAAGCTCAGCGCGCTCGCTTGGACCCCTATCAAAGCACCTTGGCGAGCGTGTACATGTATCTTGTTTCCAACACGGATTATTCGCTCATCGCCGCTCCTCCTGGTGAGAACTGTTGCCACAACGTAAAGCTGCTCGAAGCCTCTAGTGGCGTGCTCTTCCCCGTTCCCTATGATTTTGACTCGACGGGTTTTGTGGGTGCGTCTTATGCGGAGCCAAGTGCGGGAATTAACCAGCGCGCGGTTACCCAGCGTATTTATCGAGGCTATTGCGTCGATGATGCGATATTGGATCGAGCCGTTTCGCAGGTTCTCGATCACCAGGAGCAGATCACGCAGATTATGGTTGATAACAGTCGCGTATCGGAAAAGAGCGCAAAGCGAAGCGGCAAGTACGTCGGCGAGTTCTTTGCGATCGCGGCCGATGAGAAGCGTCGCGACCGATTCATCGACGGCAAGTGCCGTTGAGCATCGTCAAATGCTGATGCCTAGGTTTTCGAAGGAGTCGCAACGGTGCAGCCCGCTAGCGTTCGCATTTTTTGCCGCTCTTACGCTGCTAAGCACCGACCTATTCGCCCAGGAGATTTTGGATGAGTGGTCGGACGTTGATCGCATTATCGCCATTGGTGACGTTCATGGTGACTATGAGTCTTATATAGAGGTCCTGCGTGAAGCCGGCGTGATAAACAGGCGCGGCAAGTGGATCGCTGGGGAGACTCATTTCGTACAGGTTGGTGATGTACCGGATCGTGGTCCGGGCACCGATAAGATCATCAAGCATCTTATGAAACTCGA
>JBCCQO010000307.1:0-4393 GCA_039024595.1 Pseudomonadota bacterium
CCAGGTTGGGGTCGCTGCTTAGATTGAACGTATTGCCGCCTGCCACCACGGCGCGATCACCGTCTTCACTGATCCAGATGTTGCCGCCGATGGCATAGTCCCCGTGGTAGGGCGAATCACCGATGGATGTAGGCGGAAACGTACTCACGTCCCACTTCTCAAAATCCATCGGCGTTACGTTGTTGTCAGCTCCGTAGATCCAATTCTCTATGGGATGCACGCGAATCTGGGTGCCTCCCCGCGCAAACCAGAGTGAAGATACCTCGTCGGTGGCGAAGTTAAGCGATATCAGGTCGGAAAATCTGCTCGTGTTGGGCACTAGGTGAGCAACGTTATTGTGATCGAGCACAATGTCTCCCCAATTTACCGCATTGTCCTGCGTGTCCAGTATGCTGAGAGTAGTCAAGCTGATCAGCGAGGCGGACGCCGCGTGCGATACCACCGCGAATTCACCATCCGGCGACAAGCCTACGCGATAGCCCGGTAGGGGCAATTCAAGCCGCTGCTCTGACAGATCGCTCAAGCTGATAAGGCGCAGCGTCAACTCGTCGACAAGAATCAGAGCATTCAGACTCTTGCTGTATTCCACATCACTGAGATCGCCTTCGAGTCTGTGCACCAGATCAGCGTTCAGCGCAAACGCGTTTACCGTAGCGCGAGCGACCGGGCTGTTTCTGACGCCATCGTTCACCTGCAGCTCGAACTCATAGGTACCCGGAGCGTCCGGTGTGAACGCCAGCGTTGAGCCCGTTAGGCTCGATAAGTCGGCGTTTGAGGCATCAGGCCGACCTACAATACGCCACAGGTAGGTAAGCGGCTCGCCTTCGGGGTCTGAACTGCCCCTCGCGTCGAGCCGCACGGGTGTGCCTTGGCGAACACTGGTATACCGGTGAACCAGCGCCGTCGGCGCCAAATTTGTACCGTCTAACGATGGTGTCTGGCTGATCAGTAGCGCATAGGCCTGAGGATTATCCACCTCGTCGACTGCCAGAACGAAGTGTCTGGCGCTTTCTGGTTGTCCAAACACGAACATGGCCGTCCATCGCGCGCTAGCGAGACCGTCCTGATACGGGGTGTAATTGCGCGCGCGCTCCACGCCGGTTACGGCATCTACCGAGCGTACGGAGTCGACACCGCCATCACCCCTGCTGGAAAAGCTATCTATGATCAGCCACTCGTTGTTGACGCCATTCACGCTGGCATGATGTATCTCTGACGAAACACCCTCTTGCAACTGCATAACGAAGTTCAGGTCAGATTGCTGAAAGCTCGTGGTTCGAACGACCACGCGGCAGCGACTTAGAGCGATCTCGCCCGCGGGATGCATCCACAAGTCACCGCAGAACGGGAAGTCCCCGTGATAGGGAGAGTCGTAAGCCACGCTAAGAGAGTAATCCGTGGGATCAATGTCATAACGTTCCAGATCGCTCGGGCTTAAGCCGTTATCCGCCCCGTAAATTCGGTCGCCGGAGGCATGCAGCTTTACTCGGGTATTGCCGCGAATAGTGCCGCTTCCGTTGATAGTCTTACCCGTATCCGTGTCAAGGCTGATGGGTCTGATCCATTGTCCCCCGGGAAAGCTGTGTGCGATTCCGTTATCGTCCAACACAATATCCAGAACATCAGCTGAAATCGGGTACGTATTCAGTACCTCACGAGTATTGAGATTGACATGACTGACCCAGCCATCATGTCCGACTGCAGCGAATCCGCCGTCTGGACTCACTGACACCGCCTGACCGTCCAGAGGAAGTTGAATCACTGACTGTTGGCCGTCAGGAGTGATGACACTTAGCTTTCTTCCGAGCAGCGTGACGATCCGCTCGTTCACCGGATCAAATTCTGCATCGGCAAATCCGGTAGTGAGCGAAAGCGCTTTGTAGAGAATGACTTCAAACGGCTCCAGATCAACGTAAGCTGA
Source organism: Pseudomonadota bacterium (assembly GCA_039024595.1). GTDB lineage: Bacteria > Pseudomonadota > Gammaproteobacteria > Pseudomonadales > Halieaceae > Congregibacter. The sequence goes on from JBCCQO010000307.1 coordinate 1,922, forward strand.
CTCGCTGCCGTGACTGACTGTCAGGCGGAGCGCATAGGTGCCCGGTTGATCGAAAACCACTTCTATCTGAGGGTCGGTCCCCAGCGTTGGCTCCAGACCGGAATCGAGGGGCTGCTCAAGCAACGACCAATGGTAGGTGAACGGCAGGTCGTCCGGGTGATAGCTGGCAGAACCATCGAACGTGAACGGTAGGCCCACGACGGGCTCAGTTTCCAATGGAGTAACGATCGGCACGGGCGGAGGCTTCGTGACCTCGACCCAGGCTGTTTCTACAGCCTGATTGCCCTCCGCGTCGGAAACCGTCACTTTGAGAGCGTACAGTCCCGGGAGAATAAAAGTGATGAACGGCCTGGCCGTGTCCGCGTCGACAAACTCAACCTGGCTGCCAGCGGGTTGAGATGTCACTGTCCATTCAAATCGCTGCCACGGGTCGCCGGAAGGACTGACGGCGTTAGAGGCGTCAAACCACAGCGTGTCACCGGCAGCTACGGTGATATCGATGTCGGGCTTCTCGACAACCGGTTCTTCATCTTCAGCAACCGACTCTTCTGCGCCCCGAAGGATGAACAGTAGGGCAGCTAGCTGCTGGGGAGTTAGTTGTGTCTCGCCGCCAGTGGAACCTGGGACGACTCCAATCCAAAGTACCAGCAGCATCATCACAGAAATACATCGACTGGAAGTTGACACGTGGAGCCGCCTTAAACTCGGGATTTATGCTGGGTTGTATGAAACAAAGCCAACAAGTTCAGATTGAATAGCTCGAATAAACCGCGATTAAAACACGATCAACGAGCTCAAGAGCATTCAATGTGCGAAAACCTTGATTGTCGACAATGAATCAAGAATGAAAGAAAAGCTGAGGGACCGCAGGTATAGAAGACGGCGTGGAAATTGCTAAAAAGCGGTAGATTTCAACCCGACTCTGTAGTGTCTCCACCATATTGATCACCTACGCCGATTTTCCGGTTTAAGTGGGGAACGCTTCGATTGAATTGGCCGATCTTGAGAAATTCGTTTGAGCCTTAGAGTATTTTTGTTTAAGCATGCTTCCCCGCAAAAGACTTGAAAGTTTTTGGCAGCATGGGCTTCGTTTCTTGCAATCCGGAGGCGGTCGATGAAGCCCAAGGCATATACCGCCTCTCTGCGCTAGCAGTAGTGGCGTTTTGATGATGGCGGCCCTGCACCGCCTGATTTCATTGACGGGAAACACCTTCAGGTTTGTATGGCGGACCCAATGCAGTGGGAACGCTTCGAGACGCATTGGAGTGAACTGCGCGGCGATGCCCGCGGACAGATGGCCAGCTCTAGCGGGCGTGTAGCCGGACTGTTGATACTCAAACATATGGAGGCGCTTTCGGATAAGCGCCGTTTGGCGCTATGGATATCGAACCCGTATCACCCGTACTTCTGCCGCGAAACGCATTTCCAGCACCATCCGCCGACCGACCTGGCGTCGATCAATGATACAGTCCGGAGATTCACCCTGCGTGGGTGCTGGGTCGAGCGTAAACCTCTCACCTATGGACCGGAAAAATGTTTGGCCAATAGTGTCACATTTTTTAACAGTGACACGATCAGAATCGTGTAGCTCCTTTGTAATCGGCTGAGAATTCTCGCGTCTAACGTGTTGAAACGACGATGGCGCGCTCAAATCAGATCCGCTTCAAAAACCGAGAGTCACGACATGCGTCAGTTTACTCGTGCTCTCTGGTTCCCGGTATTAGCACCGATGGGCTTAAACGCCTCCCTAACGAAATTTTACTCATCAGATAGCCCGGAAATCTGGTTCGTTCGATAGCCACAACCGAATCTTTAGGCGCGCACTAACGTTGTCCGCTGGTGTTGCCGTCGACTGTTGACTTATAGGCCACACGGTACGCATCCATGTGTCCTGACGGTACTGGGAAGGGGTTTGATTTCTGCCACTTTGCTATCGGCGAAACGTTGCGCGGCGGGAGTATTGGCAAGCATGCTGATAGCGAGAGCTGCTCCACTAGTGATGCGACTCCTTGCATTACGTTTCGCGGGCAGCCTGATCAACTGTCGGTGCCATCTCGAGGAACGGCTGCACGTTTCACCACCGCCTCACGTCAGCTCCGTTTTCTGGCGACCGACTTCTTCTTGCCCGCCGGCCGTGCCCGCCTGACGCTGGACTTGGCGCCTCTACTTGTGCTGCTGCGCGATTTGGTCCCTTTGCTGGTTTCGGTCTTCGCTTTTGCGCCGGACTTAGTTTTCGTCTTTGCCTTTGCCTTTGCCTTGGTCTTAGTCCCGGCCTTGGAACTGGCCTTCGACGGAGAACGTTTCCGTGATGGCCGGGACTTCAGTCCGGCCGCGTCTTCCAGTTCCTGCAGAGCATCTTCCATGTAGTCGATGAGACGCTGCACCTGCGGAACGCTGCGGCGGCAGGCGATGATGCCGAAATCAACCTGGTCGGCGTAGCTGACGAGCGTGATGTTGAGCGCCATACCGTCG
>JBCCQO010000308.1:0-4391 GCA_039024595.1 Pseudomonadota bacterium
GAAGCAGCAGATAACGTGATTAATGGCATGAATGGCGCTATCCAGGGTGGGACCGTAACTTACGATTTCGAACGGCTAATGGACGGCGCGACGCTGGTGAGCTGCTCTGGCTTCGGCGAAAAGGTTATCGAGGCGATGTAGCCCTTAGGCATAGGCCTACTTTTAAAAGCGGAAAGAGGCCGGCAGTAGCGGCCTCTTTTTCGTTACTATTTCGTCTCTTTACGGTCAGTTGTCCTTAATGTCTGCTGGCTCTTCTGTCTGCGTCTGGATTCACCTTTAGCCCGAGACTTTCGCACGGAGCTTTCTCAAGGAGCTTTCTCAAGGAGCTTTCTCACGGTGCCTCCGCCCATCCGATCTCACCTTGAATCGCTTTGCGCGACTGCCCCCGACGAAAGCAGTCTGTCTTAGACCCTTCTAATTGTAAGTCTATTTTCTTTCTGTATCGGTCGATCAAAATCTCGTAGCATAGAGCGGTCGGATTGGGTTTTTTCCGGTCCGTAAACAAACCTCTTATAATAAATCCAGCAGACATGGGTATCTCGTATGCCTTACAGACTAGGTGCTTGGCCACCCAGTTATAATGTCCGCGCGCGAAATCACGGACAAGGCCAAAGGATTCAGCTTTTTAGCTTTAAGGGCGGTAGATCATCAGCAGCGAGACTCTAGCAGCAAGTATTTTCCCCATAGGAACTCACTTCGATGAGGTTCATCACGGGGAATCAGAATCTAATCGTCGCGAGCGCTCCTTCCCCCGCGACGCTATTGCTCGTCATACTGCTACCTACTATCAAGAGGCTAGTGAGTTGCGCTTCGTCGTCACCACGAGCCGACCTAGCTCGCAAACGCCACAAGGAACGCGTGATGCGGAGGAGCAGCAAGAGGGTGACGGCAGCCTTCTGTTAGAGGAGGTGAAGCCTGAGCTTGAAAAGCCACCTCTCTATAAAGTGATCCTGATCAACGACGATTACACTCCTATGGAGTTTGTCGTGGAAGTTTTAGAAACGTTCTTCAAAATGAATCGAGAACAAGCAACTCAAGTGATGTTGACCGTACACACGCAAGGTCGTGGTGTCTGCGGCATCTTCACCCGTGATATTGCTGAAACTAAGTCAGCACAGGTCAATCAATACGCGCGGGATCATCAACACCCGCTGCTGTGTGAAATCGAAGCCTCCGATGGATAGGATGCTTATCGTGAGCAGGACGCATTTAGCGGCGCGTAAGCGCGTGGGAGAAACAGTATGTTGAGCAAAGAACTTGAGCAGACGCTGAATGACGCCTTTAGGGCGGCGAGATCGCGTCGTCACGAGTTCATGACGGTTGAGCATTTATTGCTGGCCTTGCTAGACAATAACGACGCAATCCGCGTACTCAAAGCCTGTGGTGCGGAGCTGAGTGGACTGCGAGGGGATCTCGTAGAATTCATTGACTCGACCACTCCGCTTATCCCGGAAGATGAACAAGAACGAGAAACCCAGCCAACCCTCGGCTTCCAGCGGGTACTACAAAGAGCTGTTTTCCACGTGCAAAGTTCGGGAAAGAGCGAAGTCACCGGTGCGAACGTACTCGTGGCTATTTTCTCCGAGCAAGAATCGCAAGCCGTCTATTTCCTAAAGACGCAGAGCATTTCTCGCTTAGACGTGGTCAATTACATCACCCACGGCATTTCGAAGGTAGAAGAGGGCGGTGACGATTCTGGCGCTGAGAGAGAAAGCGTCAACAGCGAACAAGCTCCTGAGGAAGCGGAAAACAATCCGCTGGACACCTTCGCGACCAACCTGAACGAAGAGGCCCAGGAGGGGAGAATCGACCCCTTAATAGGACGCACGCAAGAGGTAGAGCGTGTCATCCAGGTTCTCGCTCGACGACGCAAGAATAACCCGCTCCTGGTTGGTGAGTCCGGTGTTGGTAAAACTGCCATTGCTGAGGGTCTAGCAAAACTCATCGTCGATGAAGAAGTACCGGAAATGTTGCAGGACGCAGTGGTGTACTCGCTCGATCTCGGTGCGCTGCTCGCGGGCACCAAATACCGGGGAGATTTTGAAAAGCGTTTTAAGGGACTGCTTGCTGAACTAAAGCGCCGAGAAGGTGCGGTTCTGTTCATCGATGAAATCCATACCATTATAGGCGCGGGCGCGGCTTCCGGTGGCGTGATGGATGCTTCAAACCTCCTGAAACCGCTCCTAACCTCCGGCAAGCTCCGTTGCATTGGCTCCACTACCTTCCAGGAATATCGGGGTATTTTTGATAAAGACAAAGCGCTAAGTCGGCGCTTCCAGAAGATCGACGTTCTTGAGCCAAGTAAAGACGACGCCTACAAGATCCTTAAGGGTTTGAAGTCGCGCTTCGAGGAGCATCACGGTTTACGGTACACGGATCAGGCCCTGCGGGTGGCTACCGATCTCTCTGCGCGTTACATAACGGACCGTTTTCTTCCCGACAAGGCAATCGATGTGATTGACGAAGCAGGAGCCTATCAGCAGCTCCAGCCACCCTCTCGGAGGAAAAAGGTCGTTGGCAAACACGATGTCGAAGCGACTGTCGCCAAGATCGCACGCATACCACCGAAGTCAGTTAGCCAAAATGACAAAGAAGTCCTGCAGAAATTAGAGAGCAATCTCAAGATGGTTGTCTTTGGGCAGGACGAGGCGGTGGGCAAACTAGCCATGTCCATAAAGATGGCAAGAGCGGGTCTACGTGGCGGTGATAAACCGATCGGCTCGTTCCTGCTCTCTGGTCCGACTGGGGTTGGTAAGACTGAGGTGACCCGCCAATTGGCCAAAATACTTGGGCTTGAACTGATTCGCTTCGATATGTCGGAGTATATGGAACGGCACACCGTGTCGCGTTTGATAGGAGCTCCGCCCGGCTATGTAGGCTTCGATCAGGGAGGGTTGCTTACCGACGCGGTAACCAAGCATCCGCATGCAGTCGTTCTTTTGGATGAGATCGAAAAAGCTCATCCGGAAGTGTTTAATTTGCTCTTGCAGGTGATGGATCACGGCACCTTGACCGACAACAACGGACGAAAAGCGGACTTCCGAAACGTGATTTTGGTCATGACAACCAACGCGGGAGCGGAGTCGATGAGCCGCCGGTCTATTGGCTTTACAACGCAAGATCACAGTACGGATGGTGCGGAAGCAATCAACAAAATGTTCACGCCGGAGTTTAGAAACCGTCTGGACAACATCGTTCAGTTCGCGCCACTGGGTGAGGACGTCATCCTCACTGTGGTCGATAAGTTCATCGCAGAACTGCAAGGGCAGCTCGACGAGAAGCGCATCACTATTGATGTCGACGAAGACGCTCGCCTCTGGTTGGTTGAGAAGGGTTATGACAAACACATGGGCGCCAGGCCCATGGATAGAGTCATCCAAGAGCACATCAAGAAGCCCTTGGCCGAGTTGGTTCTGTTTGGGCCGCTCGCCGGTAAGGGCGGAACTGCTCTAGTGCGCCTAAACAGTGCGGGTGATGGTCTAGAGGTAACTGTCGCTGAGGATGAAGCTGCGCCTACCGATGAACTCGCACTATCTTAGCCCGCGAGGGACTTCGCCAGCTTGGGCCAGCTAGGGCCAGCGAGAGGCTCAGCTCGCGCGGTTTATCAAGCAGCCCTCTACGTTAGACGCGTTATCTGCAAAGTTACGCTGTCGATTGAGTAGCGCAGCCTGCTAGTAAGAGGCATTGGCTGAGAGGCGTTGGCTAAGTGGCATAGGCTAAAAGGCATGGGCGCGGTGACGTAAACATGCCCTCTGCTAAAACTTTAGGGCTTACCGCTCTCGATAGGTGATGCGGCCTTTGCTTAGGTCGTAGGGTGTCAGCTCGACCCGCACCTTATCGCCGGTCAGGATACGGATATAGTTCTTACGCATTTTTCCGGAAATATGCGCTGTTACTACATGGCCGTTTTCGAGCTTTACGCGAAAGGTCGTGTTGGGCAGCGTGTCGACTACCTCGCCTTCCATTTCAATTTGATCTTCTTTCGCCATATTTTCTTGTAGCAATCCTTTAGCAGTAGTCTTTTTTAACGGCTCGTTGCAGCTCGTTATTGGGTAAGTTGTCGTTAGCGTTTCATTTCAGCTTAATTTTTTGTCTTTCTTTTCTGTTTTTCCTTTCTGTCTTTCCCGCTCATTTTTTCGCTCAACTGAACTCAGATTGCCCACTGGATCTTATCGGTCTATTTTATCGAGCGCTTAGAAAAGACTAAGGCCTTATTCGCATTCTGTATCGCGTCAGGATTGCGTCATGGGCTTCATTAAATGAAGCGACTAGCAAAGCAGCGAAAGAGAGCGCGCATTCTGCCCGAATTTAAAAGGCAGAACTAGGGGAAAATCAGCGTATCAGCCGACGGCAATCAGGGATTCGTCACAGCGCTTCCACTGATTGTTCTC
>JBCCQO010000309.1:0-4381 GCA_039024595.1 Pseudomonadota bacterium
ACGACTCCACTTATGCTCGCCACTGGTAATGAACTGATCGATCACCACTTGCGCGCCGTTCGCAAAGTCACCGAACTGCGCTTCCCAAATAACCAAACCTTTTGGCGAGGTTGTCGCGTAGCCATACTCGAAGGCGAGTACCGCCTCCTCCGATAGCAGGCTGTCGAAGATGGTGAACTCGGCCGGTTCCACGCCCTCTTCGCTGGCAACATCCGTTTCGGAACCGAGGTGTTGCAGCGGCACGTAGGTACCAGACTCTCGCTGGTTGTGCAGTACCGCATGCCGGTGCGAGAAGGTCCCGCGACCAACATCCTGGCCCGTGAGCCTTACCGGATACCCCTCTTTCAGCAACGAGGCATAGGCCAGCGTCTCGGCAAAGCCCCAGTTAGCCGGAAGTGCACCGGCCGCCATTTTTCGTCGATCTTCAAGAATCTTGTTCACTTGACGCTGGACTGGAAAGCCATCTGGGGAACCATTCATATCCGTCGCCAAGCGCTGCAACTCGGCGAGGTCCATCCCCGTATCGCTCTCCAGCGTCCACTCGTGCCCCAGGTAAGGCGCCCAATCAACGAATAGACTCTTGTTGGGTTGAGACACCAGGGAGGAAACGAGCGGCTCATTTCGATCCAGAGAATCGCGATAGCCGTCAACAAGCGATTTATCGTCCTCCTCGGTTAGCACGCCTTCCGCTATCAAGCGCCGAGCATAAATGTCTCGGGTGGTGGGATGTTTGCGGATCGCTTCGTACATGAGCGGTTGAGTAATCGCCGGCTCATCTGCCTCGTTATGACCGCGGCGCCGGTAGCACACCAGATCAACTACAACATCTCGTTTGAACTCATTTCGATAGTCCGTTGCGAGTTGGGTGACGAACAGTACCGCCTCCGGATCATCCGCATTGACGTGGAAAATCGGTGCCTGAACCATCTTCGCAACGTCGGTACAGTACTCGGTCGAACGGGCGTCCTCGCGTCGGCTTGTAGTGAAGCCAACCTGATTGTTCAGCACGATATGAATCGTCCCGCCCGTTTTGTAAGCGCGGGTCTGGGACATCTGGAAAGTTTCCATAACCACCCCCTGCCCCGCGAACGCCGCATCGCCGTGGATAACGAGCGGGACCACGGTCGAACCAACCGGGTCTTCTCGACGGTCCTGGCGAGCACGTACAGAGCCCTCTACCACTGGGGAGACAATTTCTAGGTGAGACGGGTTGAAGGCCAGAGCAAGATGCACCTCGCCTCCGGGAGTCATCACGTTGGATGAAAACCCTTGGTGATACTTCACATCACCGGAACTCTCGTAGGTCGCACGCCCCTCAAACTCAGCAAAAAGTTCGGAGGGGTTTTTGCCCAGTATGTTCACGAGAACGTTTAAACGTCCGCGGTGCGCCATGCCGAGTACGATCTCTTTAGCGCCGTATTCCCCGGTTCGCTGAATCAGCTCGGCCAGCATGGGTATGAGGCTTTCGCCCCCTTCCAGGCCAAACCGTTTGGTACCGGGAAACTTTGAACCGAGGGACTTTTCCAGTCCGTCTGCTTTGATCAATCGACGCAAAATGGTCCGCTTCATCGCAGCGCTGTAGTCTGGCGCCGAACGCACGGACTCCATCCGATTCATAATCCAAGCGCGCTGCTCCGTGTCGACGATATGCATAAACTCGGCACCGACCGTGTGGCAGTACGTGCGTTCGAGCGCTTCGATAATGGTCCCAAGAGAAGCGGCGTCGGTACCAATGCCTAAGGTACCGACCTGAAATACCGCATCCAAATCGGCTTCCGATAATTCGTGAAAAGCTAACTCGAGATCCGGAACGTGCTGTCGCTCGGCCAAGCCTATGGGATCGAGACTGGCTTTTTGATGTCCCCGTTGTCGGTAAGCAGAAATCAACGCAAGAACGCGCACCTGCTTACGCTCATGCTGCGTTGCCTGGCTATCGTGAGCAACGGTGGCTTCCGTGCGAACACGCATTTTGCTGATGCGCGCGAAGCGATCGCGGACGGTACTATGAGGAACTTCTCCAAGCATCGTCGTTTTCGATTCGACCCGCGGGAGCCGATCGAAGTAATCACGCCACTGAGCCGGGACGGCGTTGGGGTCAGTTAGATAAGCTTCATACAGGTCTTCCACATAGGTAGCGTTGCCACCCGCGATGTGCGAACTGCGCCGAAGCAGTTCCATCGAGCTTTCTTGCATGTGTCCCCCAGTAGAGCGATCGAAATTGGTACGCTCTCGGTCGTTGCTATTATCCAACCATCTGGCAGCCAGCGGTTCGTCAGCCGCTTATATGGCCGAACCAAATATGGCCTAACCAGACTTGGCTTCGCTAAACCGTGAATACCCGATTGTGGATATGCTGGAACTTTTCGACACAGGTTCTTAGGTGCTGTGCACAAGCTCTCTGTCAGCCACAATTGGTCCTATTCGGACGGCCAGGACGAATGACGCGTGAATGTGCCTTTACCCTTGCGCCAATAGCCTAGGCTATGTCTCGGTCTCGGCCCTCTCAATTTAAACGCACCAAAATGCGTGTAAACATCGGCCAAGAGCAGCAAGGATCAGCAACGTAAAATGGACAGCGCCGATTCGCTCGCGCGCAATTATGCCAGTAAAGCGTGCTCGCTAGAAGCAGCAAACGCTCGATAGGAAATCGATCAGGCCCGGCTCTAGGGTCTTAAGCGACACCCTTAAGCGGCACCCTTTAGCAACATGCTTCGAATATGACCGATCGCACGGGTCGGGTTTAGACCCTTGGGGCAAACATTGACGCAGTTCTGAATACCGTGGCAACGAAAAACGCTGAACGGATCGCTCAAATTGGCCAACCGCTCCTCGGTAGCGGTATCACGGCTATCCGCAAGAAAGCGGTAGGACTGTAACAGTCCCGCAGGACCAACGAAGCGGTCCGGGTTCCACCAGAACGAAGGGCAACTCGTGGAACAGCATGCACATAAGATGCACTCGTAAAGTCCGTCGAGCTTTGCGCGATCTTCTGGAGTCTGCAGGCGTTCTATCTTTGGGGCGGGTGATTCATTTTGCAGGAATGGCTGAATCTTTTCGTACTGGGCATAAAACATGCTCATATCTACGACCAAGTCGCGGATCACCGGCAGGCCTGGTAGTGGCCGGATAACCAGCTTGTTGTCCTTAACCGTCTCGGACAGGGGCGTGATGCAGGCTAAGCCGTTCTTGCCGTTGATATTAAGACCATCAGATCCGCAAACACCCTCTCTGCAGGACCGTCGGTAGGTAACAGAGGTGTCTTGCTGCGCCTTAATCTGCTCAAGCACATCCAGAACCATCACATCTTTGCCCGCAGTATCGACGTCAAACGTCTGCATTGAGGGCTCTTCGTCGGTCTCTGGGTTAAAACGATAAATGCTGACTTCTAGCATCTTAGCTCGCTCCTGCTCCTACTGAATTCCAGTCTTTCGTTTTGCCTTTATCAAACCAGCCTGTGTCCGCGAATATCAGATCCTGCGAACTGCGCCTGGAGTGACGGCACCTTCCTTTTCGATATGTATCTTGCCTAGTAGGTACGTATCTTGGGCTGAAAAGCGTCCATAGTTTTCGGTGCGAAATTCACACCTCTTTTGCCAACCCGTTTGTCGGTTGGGAAAAAAACCGAGTGGCAAAGCCAGCGTTCATCATCACGATCTTGAAAATCTTCTCGAGCATGCGCGCCACGACTTTCGTCCCGTTGCTCTGCGGAAATTGCCGTTGCCTCTGCTACTTCAAATAGGTTCTGCAACTCCAAGGCTTCTATTCGCGCCGTATTAAACGCTTGTGTTTTGTCTTCTATGCCGACCGATTCGACACGAGGCCTCATATCTTCGAGCTTTTTAGTGCCCTCCAGCATGAAATCGCCACGGCGGAATACGCCGAAATGGTTTTGCATGATGCCCTGCAGTTCTTTGCGAAGATCAGCGACCTTTTCGTTGGCGGGCGCCTCTTCTAATTTCGTCAGTCGCAGATTCGCTTCCTCGACGTCAGTTTCCGACGCATCGCGAAGCTCGATGCCTTGGCCAAGCGCATCCTCGATAAACAGACCCGCGGCGCGACCAAACACCACTAAGTCCAGCAAAGAATTACCACCGAGTCTATTGGCTCCGTGCACCGAAACGCAGGCTGCTTCTCCGCAGGCGTATAGTCCTGGCACGATGTGATCCTTACCCTGCGCGTCGACAGTGATCGCCTGGCCGTGAATATTGGTTGGAATACCGCCCATCATGTAGTGGCAAGTCGGCACGACCGGGATAGGCTCCTTCACAGGATCTGCATGAGCAAAGGTGCGTGACAGCTCAAGGATGCCGGGCAAACGGCTCTCAAGTACTTCTTCGCCGAGGTGGTCTAGCTTCAAATGAACGAAGTCGCCTTCGGGACC
>JBCCQO010000310.1:0-4371 GCA_039024595.1 Pseudomonadota bacterium
GAACTGCGACAGGAACTGGGACCGACATGCTCGCTGACTCTGTTGCTGGGAACGGACGCGTTTTCTCACATTGGTACCTGGCATCGGTGGGAGGAGATTTTCGACTATGCCAACTTGCTCGTAATGCATAGGCCGCCGCACGGCGCTTCTAAGAGCCAAGACCCTAGCACTGCCGCGGGAAACGCAAACATCGGCACTATGGCAGGCGCTCAATCCGAGCTAGCGGAGCGACTTCCCCCTGAAATCCCCATCGATAAACTATGGCAGCGCCCGCTCGGTGGCCTGGCACGAGTGCGTTTAAAACCTCACGCGATTTCGTCAACGGAGATACGCGCCCTGTTACAATCTGGGTGGAAGCCTTCCACGTTTACGCCAAGGGTGGTCGCGGACTTTATCGAGGCGAAAAGGCTCTATCTTTAACGACGCAAAGCCCGAGCGCTACGAACAGTTAACCGGCTGGTGAAAAAGGGCCGGTACTTAAGAGCCGGTGCTTAAGAGCCAGTGCTTAAGAATAAGAGCCGGCGAACAACGGCCTGTGGCAACTCGCCTGAAGTATGTGGCGCCCGCCCCAGCAAAGAGACGCGAGGCGTAAAGCGTAAAGAAAGAACAGAACACTTGATATGACAGGAGCAAGATACCTATTTCATCGGAAGTTTTAGAGACCGACCTTCCCGCAGCGGGTCTGCTGGAACTGGTCGTCAACGCCCTCGACGATTTAAAAGGCGTCAACACTGTTTGTCTCGATGTGAGCGAGCAAAGTAACGTCATGGACTTTCTCGTCATTAGCAGTGGCAACTCCAATCGACACGTAAAGTCTCTCGCTGAAAACGTCTCAAAAAAGGCTAAAGAGGCGGGTACCTATCCTTTGGGAGTTGAGGGTGAGGATGCAGCTGAGTGGGTGCTGGTCGACTTAGGCGACGTTGTAGTGCACGTCATGCAACCTGCTGCGAGAGACTTTTATGACTTGGAGCGTCTTTGGGCGCCGGTCCCCAATCGCTCCAGCGACTGATGCGTATTACCGTGCATTCGGTATGCGGAAAGATGCCTCGCTGGGTTCAGCAAGGCGTCGAAGACTATGAGAAACGTCTTCCCAAAGAGTTAAAGCTGCAGTGGCGAGATGTACCTCTCACCCGGCGCGGCGGGGATCGCTCCAGTGACCAGCTTAAAGAAAACGATGGTGTGGCTTTGCTACGGGGCATTGGGAGCCAGGACCATCGCGTTGCGCTCGACGGTAGGGGAAAGAACTGGAGTACAGAAGATCTCGCCGAAAAGCTCGCTACCTGGTTAATGCAAGGACAGCCGCTCAGCTTCCTCATAGGGGGTCCCGACGGGCTCTCCAGCGATTGCCTGGCGAGCGCGGACCAGAGCTGGTCTCTCGGACCCATGACCTTGCCCCATCCGCTGGTTCGTGTCCTGTTGGTTGAACAGTTGTACCGTGCGTGGACCATCACGATCGGCCATCCCTACCACCGAGCTTAGCCCAGCGTGGCCTCCCGAATTGCCTTAAAGGACACGCGTCGCGAGCAGCGCATCTATAGTGCCCGAGCGTCCGTTGCCCTGCTGTTTGTGGCCGGTCTTCTTGGAACCTTGCTAGTGCGCTACTACGGTCTTCAAATCAGTGAGTTTGAAACGTATCGCACGGCTTCCGAACGTAATCGCGTTCAGCTGCAGCCCCTGGCCCCGAAGCGAGGTCTTATCTACGACCGCAACGGTGTGCTACTGGCGGATAATCGACCGAGCTATACCTTGTCGCTCATCCTAGAGCGCGTCGACGATCTGGAAAGTACCCTCGATCAATTGGCCGACCTCGTTGCGATCGACCAAGAACAGCTCGACAAGTTTCGCAGCCGCGCGGGGCGCCGTCGCCCCTATGAGCATGTGCCACTCCGTTTCAAGCTAAACGATGAAGAACAAGCGCGCATTGCGGTGAATCGACATCGACTTCCCGGTGTGGTCGTAGATGCCCAGCTTCAGCGTCACTATCCGCACGGTGAGTTGTTTGCCCATGCGCTCGGCTATGTGGGACGAATTAACGCACAGGAGCTTGCCTCCATCGACGAAGCTTCCTATCGAGGCACTTTCCACATTGGAAAAACGGGACTGGAGCGTCGCTACGAAGAAGAGCTGCTTGGTACTGCAGGCTACCAAACGGTCGAAACTAACGCACACGGTCGCATCTTACGCGTGCTCGACCGCTTCGATCCAAAGCCCGGCCGCGATCTGGTGCTTCATCTTGATTTCAAGTTGCAGCAGGTTGCCCACGAGGCTCTCGCAGGGAGGCGCGGAGCCGTGGTTGCCCTCGATCCGTTGTCCGGAGGCGTGCTGGCCCTGGTGAGTACACCCTCCTTTGATAGCAACCTATTCGTGAATGGGATCAGCAATCGCGACTATGGGGCGCTACGAGATTCGCCTGATGTGCCTTTGTTTAATCGCACCGTTCAAGGTCAGTATCCACCCGGTTCGACGGTAAAACCGATGGTCGCCATGGCTGGACTGGAAGCGGGGTTGGTTGATTCGGAGAGTACGGTTCCCGATCCAGGTTGGTACCGTTTGCCTGGTGATAAACGTCGCTACCGAGATTGGATCTTGCGCATTCGCGGAACCGGCCACGCGCCAGAAGTGGATCTTCGTATGGCCATTGCTGAGTCTTGCGATGTGTACTTCTATGACTTGGCTCGGCGATTGACAATCGACAGCATGCACGACCATCTTCAAGGCTATGGGCTGGGTCGTCGCACCGGAATAGACATTACTGCTGAAAGATCGGGCGTCTTACCCTCGGTAGCTTGGAAGCGAGCAGCGCTAAACGAAGCCTGGTTCCCCGGCGAGACCCTAAGTGCGGGAATAGGCCAGGGCTATATGCTCGCCACGCCTCTACAGCTAGCCGTGGCTACTTCAGTAATCGCGACGCGCGGAGAACATCGCGAACCCAGAATCGCCCAGTTCATTGGGGGAGCCGCTTTGAGTGCGCCGTTGAGTGAGCCTGTGGTGGCTGATAGCGAACATTGGGAGAACATTGTTTCGGCTATGCGCGATGTGGTGCACACACGCAAGGGAACGGCTCATGCGATTGCGGAGGGCATGACCTACGAGATGGCGGGGAAAACTGGAACCGCCCAGGTCATTAGCATTGCGCAAGATGCCGTCTATGACGAAGAGGCCATCGACGAGCGTCATCGGAATCATGGTTTGTTTGTGGCCTTTGCGCCGATCGAGGCGCCTTCTATTGCGGTTGCGGTGATCGTCGAAAACGGCGGCGGAAGCAGCGCTGCTTACCCGGTGGCTCGTTCCGTGATCGATGCCTGGCTCAACAAGGAGCCCAGCTAGTGGCTGAGTATCTCCGTCAGATGCCAAGCAGCGAGGGTCCGCTGGTCCGTCAGCCAGGGGTCACTCGTTTTCTAAACATGGACACGCCGCTCTTAGTCCTGCTGTCGATTCTGACCGCTTATGGGCTGCTAGTGCTTTACAGCGCCTCTGGGCAAAGCGAAGCAGCACTGTATCGCCAGGTGAGGTTTTTCGCGGTGGGCTACTTCGCAATGATCGTGGTTGCGCAGTTTAATACGGTGCGTTGGTCGCGCTGGTCTCCCTGGGGTTACGTTGTTGGTGTTCTGATGCTCATCGCTGTCGCCTTTGCCGGAGATGGTGCGAAGGGAGCGCAGCGCTGGCTCAATCTCGGCGGTTTTCGCTTTCAACCGTCCGAGTTGCTGAAGTTAGCGGTACCAATGACCGTGGCGTGGTACTTGGGTCAGCGCGTGTTACCGCCTCGGCCGCGCTACATTGCTACCTGTCTTTTGATGATCGTGATTCCTGTTGGATTGATCTTAAGACAGCCAGATCTCGGTACATCGCTGCTAGTCGGAGCGTCCGGACTCTTTGCAGTGTTTATGGCTGGCATTGGTTGGCGATTTATCTTCTCTGCCATCGTGCTTGGTGTGTTATCTGCCTGGCCTGCGTGGATGTTCCTCCTTGAGGACTATCAGAAGCAGCGTATTTTGACGATGCTGGATCCGGAGAGCGACAAGCTTGGAGCCGGCTGGAACATCATTCAGTCAAAAACAGCGATTGGTTCCGGAGGCTGGTCGGGTAAAGGCTGGGGGCAGGGCACGCAGAGCCAACTGGATTTCCTGCCAGAGAGTCACACGGACTTCATAATCGCAGTGTTGGCGGAAGAGTTTGGGCTGCGCGGTGTTTTACTCTTGCTGCTCCTTTATCTCCTCATCCTTCTGCGCTCATTTTGGATCGGCTTTAGCGCCCAGAGCAGCTACGGTCGGATTCTTTGCGGCAGTATCACGCTGACTTTCTTTGTATACATCTTTGTTAACATGGGAATGGTGGCCGGGTTGCTACCGGTAGTGGGCGTACCGCTGCCTC
>JBCCQO010000311.1:0-4355 GCA_039024595.1 Pseudomonadota bacterium
ATGGAGTTACCCGCAACTATCTAGACTGGGCCACGCAGGTGCCTTGGGGTGTGCACTCAAAAGACAATCTTAGCCTGCGTCACGCCAGTCGAGTCCTTAACCGAGATCACGATGGTCTGGATGACGTAAAAGATCGGATCTTGGAGTTTTTAGCGGTTGGTAGTTTCAAAGGGGAAATAGCGGGATCGATACTGCTGTTAGTAGGTCCCCCTGGCGTTGGCAAAACAAGTATTGGCAAGTCGGTTGCATCGGCGCTTGGTCGACAATTCTACCGCTTCAGCCTCGGAGGTATGCGAGATGAGGCAGAGATAAAGGGCCATCGGCGGACCTACATCGGTGCGATGCCCGGTAAGTTCGTTCAGGCTCTGAAAGAAGTGAAAGTGTCTAACCCCGTCATCATGCTGGATGAGATAGATAAGGTTGGCGCATCTTTTCGTGGCGACCCAGCGTCCGCATTACTTGAGGTGTTGGATCCGGAGCAGAACAGCGAGTTTCTCGATCATTATCTAGATCTACGGGTAGACCTGTCCCAGGTGCTGTTCATCTGCACTGCGAATCAGCTCGACACCATTCCAGGTCCTCTCCTCGATAGAATGGAGACTTTACGGCTATCAGGCTATGTGGCCGAGGAGAAGCTCGCCATCGCGCGCAATCATCTTTGGCCCAAGCAACTCGAACGACATGGCCTAAGCGAGGTGCAGCTAAAGGTGAACGATGCGGCCCTCAAATACGTGATCGAGTCCTACTGTCGCGAGGCAGGGGTTAGAAATCTGGAGCAGCAACTCGCGCGCATTATGCGCAAATCGATTGTGGGTTTTGTCAAAGGCAAGGAAGACAAACGACGTATCGGTAAAAAAGATATCGACGATCTGCTCGGTAAACCACTTTTTCAGACTGAAAAACCGCAACGCGGTGTCGGCGTGGCCATGGGCCTGGCATGGACGGCCATGGGTGGAGCGACACTACCAGTGGAATCGTCGCGAATTCATACTTTAAATCGTGGCTTTAAGCTCACCGGGCGTTTGGGCGACGTCATGCGCGAGTCCGCGGATATTGCCTACAGCTATGTCGTGGCCCATCTTAAGGACTACGGCTGCGACCTGGATTTTTTTGATACCAGCATGGTCCATCTTCATGTGCCTGAGGGAGCGACCCCGAAAGATGGGCCTAGCGCTGGAATCACCATCGCCACGGCACTGGTTTCCCTGGCGCGTAAGGAAAGACTGAAGCGAACGCTAGCTATGACCGGAGAGCTAACCCTCACCGGTCAGGTATTGCCGGTCGGTGGAATCCGCGAAAAGGTGATTGCGGCTCGGCGCGCGAAAATCGGGGAGCTGATTTTGCCGCACAACAATCGCCGGGATTTTGAAGAGCTGCCAAGCTACCTGCGAAAGGGTATGAACGTCCACTTCGCGCGTAGCTACCGGGAAGTGTTCGAGACCGTTTTCGAAGAGCACCGCAAGAATAAATCGCTTCATTAACTGCAATTACAGTACTGGTAAGCGAATCGATCGTCGAAACGGTAGGTGCAGCTAGCTTGCTGGCTCGTCATTCGGGGACTTGTTTGAGATGCCACTGCCCTACGGTGCTTCTGCGATAAAGATGGCTCGCCTCGGGGCAGGGTATCCCTCAACGGTTTTTGACCGGTCTTCTGGGTCTAGAAAATTCGCAAGCGAATGAAAGCGCATCCATTCCGTGCTTCGCTGCTCTTCGAGGCTGGTAAGGTTTTCATCAACCAATCGTGGGTTCTTCCAGCCCAGCTTGCGCAGCCACAGTAAAAGCATCGCGCTGCTCGGAAGAAACCAGACATTACCCATACGCGCATAACGCCCGCCGGGCACGAGGCAGTCGGTTTCTGTTCCTTCAACGACGAGGGTCTCAAGGATCAGTTCGCCACCGCTTATCAGGCAGTCCCTCAGTTCTTGCAGATGATCGATCGGTGAGCGTCGGTGATAGAGAACGCCCATCGAGAAGACGGAGTCAAAGGCGTGTAGCTTGGTGGGCATCTTTTCGATACCGAGAGGTAGCACACAGATGTTTGGGTCTTGCGCGTAGTGCTGCACGGCCTGAAATTGAACGACGAATAGCGGCGTTGGGTCGATGCCAATGACCTCGCCGGCGCCGGCGCCGCGCATCCGCCAGCAGTGGTAGCCATTGCCACAACCCACATCGAGAACGCGCCTGCCGTGGAGCGAGCTGATATGGGGGAGCAGCCGCTGCCACTTCCAATCCGAGCGCCATTCCGTATCGATTGGCGTGTCAAAGAAACGAAAAGGCCCCTTTCGCCAGGGATGCATAGCTTGCAGCGATTCTTCTAACTGCGCGGAATGGGTTTGATTGATGGGCTTAGCGCTGGTAAGGCTGACCGTATCGGTATCGCGGCTTATGTGAACGTGATCAATGTGCGGGAGCGATGCCAATGCTGCTTGCCAGCGTGGTAGATCACCGTAACGACGCGTGGATAGGCCGGCCTCCACCTGAGTCGGCAGGAGCTCTGCCCAGCGAGCCAAGGCAGTGGACCGCCAGCGATCTTGGAGTAGCTCGCAATCAATCATGAGGACCGCTCTGAGTTAATGCCGTCATTTGATTGCGATCAAAGAGGCAAAGTTAAAACACTGAAACCATACGTCACAGGAGCTGAAACCAGCTTCTTCCAGTCGTTCTCGGTGGGTTTGGAGAGTCTCCGGAACCAATACGTTCTCTAGAGAGTCTCGTTTCCCGGCGATTTCAAGGTCACTGTAGCCATGCGCGCGCTTAAAATCATGGTGAAGCGCAACATTGAGTTCTTCGAGCTGTGCGTCTTCAAAGGCGATCTTCTCCGACAGGACCAAAACCCCTCCGTCGATTAGCTTGTCATAGAGCCGCGTAAGCAGCGCGGTACGATCTGCAATTGGCACGAACTGCAAGGTGTAGTTCAACGTGACCATAGAGCACTCTCGATAACTTACGTCCTGAATGCGGCCCTCAATTAGCTCAACAGGAACTCCGTCGCCGCTATTGCTCAGGAGCTCTCGGCACCGGTTTATCATGGCCGTGGAATTATCGATGCCAACAATTTGGCAATCGATCTCAGCGACTCGTTGTCGCAAAGAAAACAGCGTTGCACCTAGGGAGCAGCCCAGGTCATAGAGCACTGTGTCAGGCCGTGCGAAGCGCGCAGCGAGCAACCCGCTCATTGCTACTACGGTTTCGTAGCCGGGAACCGATCTCTTGATCATGTCCGAAAAGACGTCCACGACCGTCTGATCGAAGCGAAAGGGCGCGGGGCTGCGCAGAGGGTCGCTGAAGAGCGTGTCTTTGTCTTGATTCACCTAAAAGAGCTCATGAGTCTGGTCGGAACTATCCTTCGCAAGAGGCAATTGGCTCTGCCTGGGCTACACTACCCGCCCTATTTTAAACCGCGAAGTGAAGAAGTCGGCGACACTATGAAAGGTACCCATGATTATGTTGGCGCCGAACGGAATGAAAACATTCTGATCGACGTCAATGGCGAGCACTTTCCACGAAGTCAGGCACAGGTTTCAGTATTTGACTCTGGATTTGTGCTCGGTGATGGCGTTTGGGAAGGCCTTCGTGTAGAGCAGGGCACCGTTCTGTTCTTAGAACGGCACTTGGAGCGACTGTACGAAGGTATGCACACGCTCGATTTCGAAAACATACTCTCACCGGCAGAACTCACCGAGCGCATTTATCGGATTCTGGAAGCGAACGAAATGGAAGAGGGTGTCCATATCCGCTTAATGGCTTCTCGTGGTGTTAAGGCGACGCCGTACCAGGATCCAAGGGTGACGATTACGCCGCCCACCCTCGTCATTATTCCCGAGTACAAAGTTCCGGCCCCGGACGCAGGGGTCAGGGGAATTAGCATGTTTACTGTCCATGTCCGCCGCGGATATTCTGACGTGCAGGATCCAACCTTAAACACCCACTCCAAACTCAACTGCATCACCGCGTGCATACAGGCGGCAAAAGCCGGTTGCGATGAGGCCCTCATGCTGGATCCGCACGGCTTTGTGGCGACGGGAAATTCCACCCACTTTTTCATTGTTAGACGCGGTGAACTGTGGACCAGTACCGGCAACTACTGTTTGGATGGGATCACCCGGCGCAAAGTGCTTCAAAATGGCGAGGCCCTCGGGCTTGCGGTACGCGAACGCAATTTCACCTTGACCGATGTTTACAACGCTGAAGAGGCCTTTGTGACTGGCACTTTTGCAGGCTTGTCACCGGTTGAGACTGTTGACGGACGGACCATAGGAGACGGGCCACCGGGCCCCATCCTTCAGAGCTTGCAAGCGGCCTATCGAGAGAGCGTTGCTGACTATGTCCGCACCGTCGGTCGAAGGCACAGCTTA
>JBCCQO010000312.1:0-4352 GCA_039024595.1 Pseudomonadota bacterium
GAAGATATCGCAATCATGACCGACATCAATCGTTACCTCGATTTTGTATTAAAGCTGTTCTTCGCTTTCGGAGTAGCGTTCGAAATTCCAATCGCTGCACTCCTCGCGATCTGGGCGGGGCTCACAACGCCCGAAAACCTGGCGGCCAAACGGCCCTACATTATCGTCGGGTGTTTCGTGTTCGGCATGTTGCTCACGCCTCCAGACGTCATCTCCCAATCGTTGCTGGCAATCCCCATGTGGCTGCTCTTTGAAGCGGGCGTGATCGCCGGCAAGCTCACACTCAGGCGGCAAGCTCAACAGGCGGGGAATGAGTGACCCGCTAGCTGTGGACAAAACTAAAGTAAGCCCCGACTCCCCCCTGCGTTCGCTCGTAGCTCTACTCACGCCTTACCGCCTGCGGATGCTCGGAGCGATGATTGCGCTTGTTACGACAGCGGCTGCCACGCTAGCACTGGGCCAGGGTTTGGAACTGCTGATAGATGAGGGCTTTGGCAGCAATCGACCCAATGCACTGACGGATTCCTTGCAGGTTGTAATGCTCATCATGGCGGTGATTGCCGTGGGAACCTTCGTTCGTTTCTACCTGGTTTCCTGGTTGGGGGAACGTGTCAGTGCAGACCTGCGCTTTGCGGTGTTTGAAAACATTGTTCGCCTCCATCCCGGCTACTTTGAAGATAATCGCTCCGGCGAGATCATGTCTCGTCTCACCGCGGATACGACGGTACTGCAAACCATCATTGGCTCCTCTGTCAGTATGGCGCTGCGCAGCTCGCTCACGCTGGTCGGCGCAATCGTGATGATGCTGATCACGAATATGAAGCTGTCCTTAATCATTATCGCAACGGTTCCGCTCGTCACTTTGCCCATGCTGTTCCTTGGCAGACGGGTACGCAATCTCAGCAGCAAGAGCCAAGATACGGTCGCAAGCGTTGGCTCCTACGCGGGCGAGATTATTCAAAACATTCGCACCGTCCAGGGCTTCAACAAAGAGCCGAACGAGACGGAAGCCTTTCGGGGAGAGGTGGAAACGGCCTTCTTGGTTTCCCGGGCGCGGATTCGGCAGCGGGCGCTCCTCATCGCCGGAGCCATCGTAATTCTCAGCTTTGGCACCATGGCGATGCTCTACACCGGCGGACAAGATGTCATCGAAGGCCGTATGACGGCCGGTGAGCTTGGTGCCTTTATGTTTTACGCGTTCATGGTGGGTAACGGCTTTGCCACGCTCGCGGAGGTATGGGGTGATCTACAGAGAGCCGCGGGAGCAATGGAACGGCTTCTTGAGTTGGTACACCAACCTTCGGTTCTCGACGACCCTACAGAGCCGGTCAAGCTGAGTGAAAACCCTGTGATGGAACTGCGAGCGGTGACCTTTGCCTATCCCTCACGACCCAACTTACCGGCATTGAAGAGCTTGGATTTGCCGATATATCCGGGGCAAAGCCTGGCATTGGTTGGGCCCTCGGGAGCCGGTAAGACTACACTCTTTGAATTGCTCCAACGCTTTTATGACCCGCAGTCCGGTCAACTGCTGCTCGGTGGTCACGATATCCGCGCGATGCCTCTTGCCCAACTCCGAGCCCAATTGGCCGTGGTACCGCAAATGCCCTCTCTTTTCAGCGCCGACGTACGCTACAACATCGCCTACGGCTGTCCAGAGGCAACACAGCAAGCGATCGAAACCGCGGCGGAACGAGCGCACGCGGCGGAATTTATCGCAGCCTTGCCTCAGGGTTATGACACTTATCTAGGGGAAGGTGGTGTTCGTCTATCCGGTGGTCAACGACAAAGAATAGCCTTGGCGAGAGCCATGCTGATGGACCCAAAAATCTTGCTGTTAGATGAGGCAACGAGCGCGCTGGATGCGGAGAGCGAGTACCAGGTTCAGCAGGCGATTGGGGAGGTTATGCGTGAACGCACAACGGTAATCATTGCCCACCGGCTCGCGACGATTCGCGATGCCGATAGCATTGCCGTACTCAACCGAGGTGAACTGGTAGCGATAGGCTCGCACCAAGAACTGCTGACCAGCAATGAACTCTATGCTCGCTTGGCGGAACTTCAGTTCCGAACCGGCGTTGAGCAGGAGCCTTTGGCGGAGGAGTTTTCTGGCGATTTAGCCGGGACGGCTAGCGCGCTTTAGTAAACGAAGCCGATCCTGACGCTCTCGGTTCACCCGGACCAAGTCTACAGCGGCATCGCGGTAGATCTCTTGAATTTCTTCGACCCACTCGAGCGTGATCCGCGCATTGTTGGCGGCGCATAGTAGCGGCGCTTTGAGTGGCGCATCGAGCACGATATAGCTACTTTCTCGCAAACCGGTCAAGAACTGATCCCGCGTGACGCTTCGGCCGCTCTGCGCGGCCATCGAGAGCACCTCATAAGCTTCAAACAAGGACTCAATACCAACCCATTCAGCCACCGCGCGATGTTCGACACCTCGGCGCAAACTTCTGCGCAGCTTTCGCGCCATGGTTCGGAACTCGCGGCTAACCCGCCTTCCGAATACAGGATCCCGAAGGGGCTGTAGTAGGCCGTCGGCAGCAAGCTCGCGCCAATCTTGGCGGGACATCGCCGCATCAATGGCGGGAAAAAGCTCTTGCTCTTTTTGCGCCATCGAGCCATAGGCCTCGCGAACATAGTCTCGACCGGCGTTTACAACGACGTCACCGCCCACATCACCGCGCCGCCACTCATCCACGTGATTCTTAAGCGCCTTCCCCTTTTTGCCTAGCCGATCGTGGACAACTTCTATCTGGCTGACGAGCTTTTTAACCGATGCGTTTTGTTCAGCCGCATAATCGTAGATCAGGATTTCACGACTGCGGTGGGCGCTGTCGGGCCAAGTCACCATGTAATCTACAACTTCGTGAAGGGCGCGCGTATTCACAAGCGCACTGCGATCTATCGCATTCAGCTTGTCGGATAGAAGCGCTAGAACCGAGGCAATGTGCCGGTGGGCCTGGCGCAGACTCGCCAATGCGGCAGCTTCAGCCACATCTTTTTGATGTTGCTCGATAAAGGAGTGCAAATCGCCTGCGTCGGTTTGTTTCGATTGCTGTGCTTTTGCGCTGCTTTTCCGCTTCTGGTTCATCGCAATAAGATACTACGGTTGTGGTAAGGGAGTAATCGGTGGCACTGCGACGCTTAGCGTCTACCGGTATTTTAGTTGTATTTCGCTCATCCACAAAAAAGGCCTCCCACATGGAGGCCTTTTGCGTTTGGATCTAATAAAACCCTGCGATACAAAACTATCCGTTGCCCAGTTCGCGCACCAAGCCGCCGATAGACTCCTTAGCGTCGCCGAACAACATACGCGTATTGTCTTTATAAAAGAGCGGGTTCTCGATCCCTGCGAAACCAGATGCCATCGAGCGCTTCAGTACAAACACGGTCCGCGCCATATCTACGTTGATAACCGGCATACCGTAGATGGGAGAGGACTCTACCTCACGGGCGGCTGGATTCACGACGTCGTTAGCACCGATCACAATCGCCACATCGACCGTTTCCATTCGTGGGTTAATGTCGTCCATCTCAAGCAACTGATCGTAGGGTACATCGGCCTCGGCGAGGAGAACGTTCATATGGCCGGGCATCCGTCCGGCGACCGGATGGATGCCGAAGTTTACTTCCGCACCGTTTTTCTCGAGCAGTTCCGTGAGTTCCTTCACGACGTGCTGAGCTTGCGCAACCGCCATACCGTATCCCGGAATGATGGCGACGTTAGAAGCTGCTTCTAACACGTAGTAGGCGTCTTCGACCGAAATAGGCTTGATTTCACCCTCGACAACGGTCTCTTCACTACTCACGCTAGCAAAACCACTGAACAGAACGTGAGATAAGGAACGATTCATTGCCTTGCACATGATTTGGGTGAGAATGATGCCCGAGGCGCCCACTAAGGAACCGGCAACAATCAGAATGTTGTTGTTTACAGCGAAACCAGCAGCACAGGCCGCCAAGCCCGAATAGGAGTTCAATAGCGATATCACCACCGGCATATCGGCTCCGCCGATGGGAATCACAGCCATTACACCAAATAACAGCGAAAGGCCGATCATCAGTATTAGCCACTGCGGGTTGTCTGGTTGCAGGCAGAACATTACGCCGCTCGCTAAGACCGCGAGCACAATCAGGCTATTTACGATTTGCTGACCGCCGAACTGCACCGCACCGGATCCGAAGGTCTCGCTCAGCTTACCCCACGCGACAATAGAGCCCGTGAAAGTCACGCCCCCAATTAAAATCGATAACACGATTGTGACCAGAGTGAAGGTACCGGCGGAGCTATCAAGCGCAGCGGCACCAACAAGAAGGCTAGCCATGCCACCGAAACCGTTGAACAGGGC
>JBCCQO010000313.1:0-4341 GCA_039024595.1 Pseudomonadota bacterium
CGACCAGCCAATGACGTCTGGAGATGCGGAACGCCTCCGTGACTTTCTGCGTCGTTTTGGCGATCTGTCGGCCGCGGGCGAGTACAGTGGTTCATCACGAGCGGGTTATGTTAACGGCGGGTTTCTTGCGCCAGCCATCAAGAAGGAAACCATGGAATTCCCGGAACTGCTGGCTGCCGACTTCTGGCGTCTGGGTATGAATTTCGCCGAAGGGGAGACAATGACCGCACCGCTGATGCAGATTGTTGGCGGCAACGATGGCATCGTTCGTGCTCTGGAGGCGAAGCTCGATGGGCGAATCCGCTATCAGTCTCAAGTCACGGGAATACAACTGACCGATTCCGGCGTCCGCGTGCGCTATCTTGCTGCGGGCGAAGAACATGATACCCGCGCGGATTATTGCCTGAATTGCATCCCAGGGCCGTTGCTGAGCGGAATCGAGAGTAATTTTCCCGAGCCTTATCGCGCGCTCATGTCGAACCTCCCGCGTGGTCACCTGATCAAGGTCGCGTTTCAGGCAAAAGAGCGATTCTGGGAACGCGAACTGATTTACGGTGGAATCTCCTGGACGTCAGACCCGATCCAACAACTCGTCTATCCTTCCGGAAGTCTCCAGAGCGGAAAGGGCGTCCTGCTCGGAGCGTACATCTTCAATCGCGACAACGCGCTGCGGTTCACCCATATGAGCCATGAAGAACGCGTGGCTGAAGCGATAGAACAGGGCGAAAAACTTCATCCCGGCTACGGCGATTATTTGGAATGCGGGGCGAGCGTTGCCTGGTGGAATATGAATCACCAACTTGGCTGTGCGGCACACGTCGCCAACAATGAAAACGACCAAGCGCTTTCGCAGCTCAAAGCGCCGGTCGGCCGACATATTCTAATGGGCGATCAGACCACCTATCACTCGGGATGGCAGGAAGGTGCGATCGGTTCTGCGCACGTAGCGTTGCAGACTTTGAATGATCTGATACTCAACCATGCTTAACGTATCAGGTCTCGTCGATTCACTGGGCTGCCACGGCGAGTGTACAACCCCCGCTTATCGTGCACGACCAACTCGTATCTTGTTGATGGTGGTCTTCTCCTCGCTCGGCTCGCTGTTCGGGACTTATTTTGGCTCCCCGTCCGCCCTTGCAAACGCGGACCACTCTTATTGTCTGCTATGCCACGGCGGCGCCAACGCCGGTAACCAACCCATCGGTGGCCCTAACCTTACGATTCTTCCTGCCTGGTATCTGGAAGAACAGCTACTTGCTTTCGAACTCGGTTACCGGGGTCATCAAGATAAGGATCATTACGGTCAATCGATGGCTGCGGCCGCACGAATGCTCGAAGACGATGCGGCCAGGCGCGCAGCGACGGCGTTTATAGCTACCTATCCGCATCAGCGCAGTCGCCCAGCTCTCGAAGGCTCTGAGATCGCCGGTGACGTGCAGCGCGGCGCGGTCCTGTATCAGCAGTGCGCGAGCTGCCATGGAGACGCCGGGGCAGGTAATGCAGCATTGCATGCTCCGCCCCTCGCGGGTCAGGCGGATTGGTATCTAGCCCGGCAGCTCCTTGCTTATCGAGCCGGTTACCGCGGCGTGCATCAGGATGACAGCTGGGGGCAAGGGATGCGCGCTATGGCGCTTCAGCTTTCCAACGAACAAGCGGTGTACGATGTAGTGGCGTACGTAGGCGAGCTCTCCAAACAACAGTCCGAGGTGAGCACAGCTACCATAAGGGTGACGACCGATACCCCGGTGGTCCTTAGTGCCACTACATCAGAGACCACCTTAGTGAGTCAGCAGCCACTGGCTTCCGAAAGCAAAGAACAACAATCAGAGGACGACCCAACAATGAAAGCGAACTCCGTGATTTCCAAAGTAAAGACTGCCATACCCGCGATAGCGCTCGCCACTGCGTCGACGCAGGTGCTTGCGCATGAGGCAACGCGCTACCCGCTCCCGAATAACTCAAGCTTCCCAATTGCGCAGGCGGTAAGTGTCCCTGCTGGCACGGAGCTCATGTTTCACTCCGGCCTGCTGCCCAGCCCTGCTGACCCTGGTGCCGATCCAACAAGCCGCGAATTTTTTGGTGACACTTACACGCAAACGATGAGCGTGCTACAGAAGTTTAAGGAGTCGCTCAGAGAAAAGGGGCTTGGCCTCGGAAACATAATAAAGATGAACGTCTTTCTCGTGGGCGATCCAGAAATGGAAAACAAGATGGACTTCGGCGGCTTCATGCGAGCTTATTCCCAGTTCTTCGGGACAGAGGAACAGCCCCATCTCCCTGCTCGTGCCGCTGTTCAGGTGGCCGGCTTGGCGCGCGGTGCGCTGATTGAAATCGAGGTGATCGCGGCGCGATGAACTACGCGAGGGCCAACATATAGGTAGCAGCTGATTGAAAAAATCAGGATGAGGTTCAATCCCGAGTCAGAAACCGAACACGCTGTAGTGGGATTACGGCCAGCGAGATAGAGGTCAGTTTTGTCCGCTGCGCCGCTCCACAAGTCCAGCGATCAAGGGCGATACCAGAACGATCAAGCAGGAGGCGACCACGCCCTGCCATTGTGCATAGCTATAAGCAAAACCACACAGCGTAATGCCACACCAGCCGCCGAGGTAGTAAAACAGCACATAGAGTGCGTTGGCGCGCCCCTGGCCTATCGACAACTTGCTGTTGATCCCACCGACCGCAGCGGCATGCGTTGCGAAAAACCCAGCGCAGGTACCGACCAAACTTACTACCGTCGCAATGCCCGAGGGTATCAACGTGGCCACAACCGCAGTGCCCATTAGCACTGTGCCGCCAATCAGCGTACTGCCGCAGCCATAACGAGTACTCAATTTGCCGGCTACGGGGCCGGTGAATGCTCCCACAATGTAAACCAAATAAAGCAACGTGATGGTTTCTGTGGAGTAGTTAAAAGGCTTGCTTGCCAAGCGAAAGGGAAGGTAATTAAACACGGACGAAAAAACGAAAAAGCCACCGGCACCGGTGAGGAAGAGGCGCACGAGATCCCACCGCGAAAGCAACCCACGGAAGCTGGGCTGAACAGCTTCATGGTCAATTCGCTTTTTTTCATCGGGTAGAATCTTTACTGCGGCAAACGTGGCAAGCACCGTGAGCGCAGCGGCTGAAACGAAGGCGTAGCGCCAGTCTAATGGCGGATGTATCCACCCTCCCAGCAGGCGTCCGCCCAGACCTCCAACTACCGTAGCGGAAACATAAGCGCCCATAACCACATTGAGTCGTTCACTTGGTAAGGTCTTCGCAAGATAGGCAGCTAAGCATGTGGTCAGCGCTGGAATGAAGAGACCTTGTACGAATCGTGCACCGATCAGCAACCAAAGGCTGTGGGTTAACGAGCAGAGAAGCCCCGCCGCGGCCACCACAAGACCGCCAGTAAGGATAATTGGGTGTATCGAGATACGGTCCGAGAGGGCTCCAAAGGGTAGTATCGATAACGCAATGCCCAAAATGACGGCGGCAATCGTGTACGAGACCGTCAGCGTGTCGGACGCGAATTCCTCCTGCAGTACAGGCAATACGGGCTGCGGCAAATAGATGTTGGTAAACGATGCGGCGGCGAGCACGAATACCGCAAGCTGTAGGCGAAGTGTCGATTCTGAGGTCATGGTCACCCGCGGAACCTAGAGACCGCTACGCCAGACTTAGTTTTGGTCTTGGAGGAATGCACCGAAAAGATGGGTTATCAATGTCGCCATACTCATCACTGAACGCTATAGAGCCACTTCAAGAATCCCTCGCGAACGACCGGAGGCAGGATCTACGTCATGCAGCGCATCATAAAGCCGCTCCAAAGGTACCCAGGTGTGCGGGTACTTAAAGTCGGCCGTATCCATCACCAGCACGAGATCCGCAGAGGCGTTGTAGGCCGCCACTGGCGAGATGTGGCCAGAACCGGTCTGATCGAGCGCCTTACGCTGATAGTTGACGAGCAGGTAATCGCCTGAGGTAGCAAGGTTCTTGAGCACGATTGTGCGGAACTCGTCGAGGGACAGCTCGTCCCCATGTAACGACTGGGTAACGAGCCCATGGGCGCTGAGCAAGCCGTCAAGTTGCCCCAAGGTCATGCCACCGAAAGTAACCTGCAAGCGGCTACGAACATCGCTGGTGGCATCGGTGAAGAAGTCCCATTGAGTGCTTTCTCGACCGAGGGCTTTCAAAACCGTAACACTGCTGGCAACGCCGCAGTAGCTCATTGTTTTTTGGGGCACATAAGCACTGTTGAGCGCTTCGTAATCGGCTTTGTACTCAGCTGTCTGTAAAAAGGCCCCGCCCTGAGCGCTGTTCGCCGCTACCAGCCCAGGCGGAAGCGTCAGATTTTGC
>JBCCQO010000314.1:0-4337 GCA_039024595.1 Pseudomonadota bacterium
ACCGGTTATATTGACCAGGTTGGCCGTAACAAGGGCTTGATGGAGCTCGCCTGTGCGCCGGAAATCCTTGCCTATTATGATCAGGTGTTACGCCAAGATTTCTTGCCCACCGGTCGGGTCAGTTTCTTGCCGCTCAGCGAGTACCAAGGCGAAGGTCGGATACGCTCCCTGGCGACAGGACAGGAAATCGTCGTAAATGCCGACAAAGTCGTCAACGCCAGCTACTTAGAGGCAAAGGTTCCGGCGGTAGAACCACCGCCGTTTAAGTTTGATGACTCGGTGAAGGTGTGTGCACCCGGAACGCTTGCCCGACTTTCGAAAGAGTATCAGCAGCCCTTTCAAAATTACCTGATTGTCGGGGCGGGCAAGACTGCCTTCGACGCAATCCTCTATCTGCTTGATCTCGGCGTCTCTGTTAGTGCAATTCACTGGGTTATGCCGCGACACAGCTGGCTGCTAGATCGGGCGACTATCCAAACCAACCCGGAGCTTCAACTCAATCCAATAAGTAACTTTGCCGGCCAAATGGCGGCAGTTGCCGAGTCTACATCGCTCGATGATATGTTCGCGCGAATCGAAGCGATCCGGGGCTTGATTCGTATCGATCAGAGTGAATCACCGACCATGTACCGGTGCGCTACGGTAACGGAAGCCGACTTGAACGACCTTCGGTCCGTTACCCAGGTGATTAGAAAAGGACGATTAAAGGAGATAAATGGCACCCGCCTACTGCTGCAAGGAGGAGAGTATCCAACGCCCTCACAAGCACTCGTCGTCAACTGCACCGCCGATGGCCTGCAAAAGAAACCGGCTCGCCCCATCTTTGCCGATAAACTGATTACGCTGCAGAACGTCCGCCCTTGCCAGCAGGTATTTAGCGCGGCGGCAATCGGCCATGTAGAGTGCATGGACCGCAGCGAGGCGAGAAAGAATGAGTTAATGAGTCCAGTTCTCCACCCGGATACCCATTTTGACTTCCTACGGATGCTCCGGGACGTGTTTGCAGCGCAGGCAAAGTGGATGGAAGATCCAGAACTTTTCGCTTGGTTAATGAGTTCGCGGCTCGACATGTTCACCAATGAGACCTTCGCGTCGATGATGGCTGGCGAGGGTGAACTCAGTGCGGAAGAGCTTCTTAGCATCGTCGCTACAGCGATGGCGAAAATCGACGAATACTTAAAGCTTGATCAGGCCGCGTAAGCCTCGCTCTTCTTGGAAAGAGTGAGAAAGGAGTGCGAAGGGAGTAAGAAGAAAGCGAGAAGGGCGTAAAACACAAGCGAAAAAAAGCAATTAACGCTTAGTGAGCCTGGTCGACGGCCCTACAGAGAGCGGCGGTGGCTGCGTTAAGAGAATCTTCCGCGCCAAAGATCATTCCGGCCATATGCCCCATTCGCACAATGACCAAATCCCGCGATGGGATCACTAGGGTGCGCTGGCGTCCACCGCCGCTCATCCAGTACGTATCCTTAGGGATGCCGGGGAGCAAACCGGTGGCGTTGGTACAGAAAAAACCGCCATAGTAGGGATTGTGTGACCAAGGTTTTGCGGCGGGAGTCTGCACGAAGTCTACAAACTCCTCATCGAGGATTTGTGCTCCGCCCCAGGCTCCGCGGTTCAGGTATAGCTGTCCCAGTCGAGCCCAATCACGGGCACGGCCATAGTCATGGCCCGATATCAGAAAAGATCCAAAGGGATCGGTTTCTAATACCATTCCATGAGATCCGATAGGATCGTAGAGTTCAGCCTGTGGCCAGCCAAGAAATTCTTGCACATCACCGCCGACAACTCGATCACGAACAAAGGCCGTCGCTAACAGCGGATCGCAGTTTCGATAACGTCCCGCCGTTCCTGGAGGGTCTTCTAGTGGCCGGCCGAGACAAAATTCATGGCTATCGACCCCGCCACCGTATACGTAGATGTGGTCCAGGAACCTGCCATCCTGGCTCTTAACGGAGTGATCTTCGTCACGACCATAGCTCCCGGAGAACTGGAGTCCGCTTGCCATGTTCAAAATATCGCGCAGGCGAATTTCCCGGCGCGGGTCGTCTCCAAAGCGCCACGCCTCAAAGAGGTCAGCTTCGTCGATGCTGAGATGACCTCTGTGCTGCGCAATTCCCACTAGGGTCGCCGCAATACTCTTACCCATAGACCAAGACTCAAAGCGCGTCTCGGCTCCAAAGGGCTCTCGATACCGCTCGGCAATAACCTGCCCTTGGTGTACAACCAGCATCGCGTTGGTGAAATGCATCGGATTTTCGAAAGCCAGTTCGATGGCAGCATGGATCGCATCCGGATCGAGGCCGGTTTCCGCAGCTGCTTCTGACGGGAGCGGCTCCTGGGGCTCGAAATCGTCGACTCGTGGCTGCGGAGTAAGCGGTCGAGGTCGAAAATTCGGTTCCATGTTCGGCCCGTCTAGCACCATGCAACCTTGATCTTCAAAGCGGCGCGCATAGGCCTCATTACCGTGTAAGCGTAAGGTCACCGCTTCTGCAGCCCTATCGACCTCAATCTCTACCGGCATTTCCAACAGCGCATTGGGCTCGCGCGTTTCCAAAACCTGATGCATAAGACCGTCGGTTGCGGCCATCCAGTTACAGGAAAAGTTGAAAATCTCTTGCGGCTCGCGCCCAGTAATAAACACACCGGAGGCGACGACCTTCGTGGCCCAAGCCAATCCGCAGCGATCAGGTTCGTTCTGAGGTATCGCCATCAGTGATCAACACATACCCGTTGCGGAAAAGCGCCCACACGCTCGATGATATGCACGGTCTCAAAGGTTTCTAAAGAGATGATGCGCAACTGGCAGGAAGCTCGGCAGCTGATATAGGCCAGCTTGCTATCCTTGCTGACGGTGAGATAGCTGGGCTGTCTGCCTAGTTCGATACGCTGCACGAACTGAAGATCCGGGTAGCTATAAACCGCCGCAAACGCGCCCGTGGTACATAAGCTGATGAGGTATTTCTGATCCGGTGTGATTTCCAAGCCGTGATCGATGGTGAAGGGATACTTGTCTTCACAGGGAGGTTGGCTGCCATCTGCCATCCCAGGCATTGCAATGGTATCGGCCACTTGCCAACGGTCAACGTCGACCACATGAAAACCGTGCATTCGAGAGAGTTGGACAAATATTCGATTGCCATCCGGTGCGACAGCTAGGGGGCGAACGTTGTCCTCGAAGGTGATGTGGCGAGTCCATTCGTCGCGGGTGGCGTCAATTTCATCCATCGAGCCCCAGATGATTGAGCCGACGTAGACACGAGTACCATCGGCGGATACGCGTACTTTGTGTCCTCCGAGATTGGCGATCTGAATGGGTGTCACAGCCTGTGTTTCCACATCAACTTTACTCACCAACTTTCTATCATTGTGCGCGTTGTAAACGAAACGCTTGTCCGGTGAGGCGGCAAAGTGTTCGACAGAACCCAGGAGCGGAACACGCCATTTTTCTTTGAGCGTGTGGGCGTCAAAGGCTGCAAACACGCTGCGGGCTTCACCGGTCGGCTCGTGCCAAAATTCCCAGCGATTTGTGCCATTAACGTAAAGAGTCTCATGATCGTCAGACAATACGACGCTGTCCGGGACCAAACCCTCGCCGAGCGTAATCACTCCTACGGCTTGGTAATCCTTTTTCTCATCGTAGACGCGAACGTCGGCGCCAATCGTATTCTGTTGGTAGATCATTGGAACTTCCTTTGTCGACCCTAGCGATTGAGCAGATCGGTGACAGACATCCCGGTAATCATGTCACCGGACATGCGTAACTTACCCATCGCGAAGGCAAGATCACCCGGGAGCTCCTTATTCAGAATGCGCCCAAAGTCTCGCAGCGAAACCGTTACGGTCGTATCGGCTTCCCCATCATTGTTACTAACCGTCGGCGGCTCCTGACGCGCATCGAGCAAGACTAGGCCGTCTTCACCGAAGTCGAATTTCAGCGCGGCGTTGATTTTGCCCGCCCGTGGTGCGATCAGCTCGAACAGCCCCGTCACATCTTCCAAGGTCATTTACTTACCTCGCCTGCTTACTCAGTGTAATCTTATAAGTGATTAGATTGTACTGAATCTAGCCTATTGTGGGGAGAGAGGATTGCATGGAGCAGAGCTTCTTTACAGACACACTGATACAGTTGTCGCTAACGCAAGGTGCTCCGAAAGTGTTTCCTCTGAAGCTTCGAAGGAGCGGAAAAACCTGTACTGGCCGGTCGACCCTACTTAGGGAGCTAGCCATCGTTTCGCGGAAAGGAGCGGCTGAATATGTCCAAGGCAAATGAAGGGCGCATTGCTTATATCTCGGTCGATATCGAAGGGGTCGCTGGAGTTGTGAGTCCGGCACAGACC
>JBCCQO010000315.1:0-4299 GCA_039024595.1 Pseudomonadota bacterium
CGCATCGCTGCCCGCCGCATCACGCTCTATCCTAGTCACCTTCAGGCGTTGCCCATACCCAAGCACTATGAGTATGAGAGCTGTCCCCATGAAGGGCAGGTGTCCGACAAACTCGGTCCGCGCAGGAAGGTTATGTCCTTGAATAATGAACACCACGTTCGACGTGAACATTACTAACGAAACGACGATCATAGTGAGCCGGGTGGTGGTACCGATGATGAGCAGAACACCGAACACCGCTTCGGTGATCCCCGCAGCAAGCACAAACAGTCGATCCGAAAAAAGATCAAAACCTAAAGCTGCCATGAAGTTCCATTGGTATTGGGTGAGGAAAGCCTGTCCGTAAAGCGCGCCTAGGAGTTTTTCGCTGAGTGCCAGTGGATTTTGGTTTCGATTATCGCAAGCCGCAGGACAACAGCCTCCGTAGCTGCTTGTTCGAACAGGAGGAAATGGTTGTTATCGCACGCGCCGATCACCCTCGCCTCAGGGCAAAACTGAGTCGTTCGCAGTACTTTGATGAACGACACATTGTTCTGGCTGTGTCCGATGCGCGCCGCGC
Organism: Pseudomonadota bacterium; assembly: GCA_039024595.1. Taxonomy (GTDB): domain Bacteria; phylum Pseudomonadota; class Gammaproteobacteria; order Pseudomonadales; family Halieaceae; genus Congregibacter. Next base: position 560 of record JBCCQO010000315.1, read on the forward strand.
GGTTCTCGAAAATATTTTCTCCGAAAGTAACGCGCAACGAAGGATCGTGGCTGAGGCCGACCAAGCGGTCGCCCTGCCCTCATTGGTAATGAACACTGATGCTCTAGCAACTGTTCCTCGGAGCATGGTCGAAATCCCGCTATTCGCGAAACAGATTCGTATTTTTGATCTACCTCTGGACATACCTGCGCTCCCAGTTTATCTACTGTGGCATCGTGCTAGGGAGCGCGATGCGGGGCATGCTTGGCTCAAAGGCCGTATTATGGAACAGAGAAAAGCGCGGTGATCGCCCTCGTTTGTCGGGGCACGAAGACAAATAGTGATCGAGCGTAGTGGTTCAGTCGGTGACTAACGCTTCCCGGCGGAGCGGCGTTAATTTGCACCGCTCCCTATGCCCAACAATTTTTTTACGTGCTGTAAAAAGTTGTCTGAGCAGTACGATCCTATGCTGCGAGTTACTGTGTAGTGTGCAAGCAGGGCGAAGCGAACCGCAGCGTCGCTGTTAGGCCTCTATTTAGTTTAGTTGCAACCCTGATAATCGCTTCGCGTAGCTTAAAAGCGCTCGCTAAGAAGCCTTTCCGCCCGCGCGGCCAGACTGTTGATCCGGCCGCTATCGGCCACCGGCGCTAAATCCGAGTTGTTCGCCATCAAGACGACGACGAAAGCGCCTTTGCTATCCGATTCAAAAAGCCAGCTGAGCGTGAGTACGAACTGACCTGCTCTGGTAGCCAGGCTCCCTCCTTTAAACCATACCCGATCCCAGCGATCACGGGCACCCAGAAAGACTGCCGAGCCGCCGGCGGCGTTGGCAACGATGTCAAACGCAGCGCTGCGGTTATCAAACCGGCGCAGCCCTGCGTAAGCACCGCAAACGTCCTGCGCACTGGCCGCCCACGAGGCTTGGGATCCTTGCGCAAAGTTATCGATCGTAAACCCTTCGAAGGAGCCCAGGGGCGCGAGCTCGTTGTTCACTATTTCCCGCTGATCCATCTCCGTGCCGTTCACATAGCGATTAAGCGTCTCCGTGGGTACCGTACCCCATAGGTGGCGGACTTCGTTACCCGTCAAAAACGGGACGATTCGCTCGCGATTGCGATGACCAAAGCGAGGTAAGGCCTGCTCAATTCGATTCCGTCCGACGCGTCTGGCCACATGATCGGTGGCCGTGTTGTCGCTGAGCGCCATCATCATATTGGCCATATCCTTAATGGATATCTGCGTTCCCAAGGTTTCACTGCTAATCACGGATCCGTTGCTAACAATGTCCGCGGCGCTCAGGGGAAGTCTTTCGTTTGCGCTAATACGACCGGCTGCGAGTCCCTCGCCCAAGGCACCAAGCACCCAGAGTTTGTAAATCGATGCGGTAAGCAAGGGTAGCGCGGAGTTGCGCTGATAGATCGCCGTGCACCGGTCGTTTTCTATGCGGCCGATGTACATCGATGTGTCGCTCGCCAGGGTCGCCAGAATCCCATCGAGCTGTTGAAAATTCAGTTCGCGATCCCGCTCCTGAACATTTGTTCCATTTCTCGGAAAGTCCGTACGGGTAGAAAATTGCGAGATCGGCGCATCGTTCGTATAACCCGCTCCGAGAAAGACCGAGAATCCGATATTGGCACTTCGATCGTGAATGATGGCTGAGACCCGCACTGGGGTCGCGAGAATAAGATCACTAATCTCCGGGTCTGGCGCGATTCGGCGGAGATCATCGATGGTTTGCTGTATCTGGTTCGCCGGAACCTGTTGCAAATACTCGGGGGAAAAGCGCTGTCGTATCTCGTCAATGGTCGTCTGCGCTTGCGCTAGCTCGCCCAGCAGCCAGCGGAGCTGATCGGGCGCGTTGCCCTCTGGGAGGACAAAGTCGCCATCACCGTCGCGATACAAGGGCTGAATGGGCAACCGAAAACGCGCCAACGCACCGGGAACGTCCGCGCCATCGAAATCGGCGACGACATTCGCGGCAATATTAAAGCGGCACTGGTTGCCCGACGGTTCCTGGCAATTCTCCCAAGCATCGTGCAGCCATCCTGCCGACGGTACGGCTGTGTAGGTTTCCTGATAAGCGCCGTTGACGGTGAAGCGACAGGGCGATTGGTTTGCGGCGCAACTTCTGCCCGGCGTAGTCGCTGTGACGCTCCCATTTCCGCTTATTTCAACGCCGTGACGACAACCCGCTAACAGCAAGACAAACAGCAAGGTTCCGGTAGATCTTCTTAGATTGATTTGCTGCTCCGCCAATGATAGGACTTTGCGATCGATAGCATGAAACGCGTGGCGTACCTGTTTATAGGCTCATCATATTGCCTAAGCCGGTTGTCCGATCGGGCACCTCGTTGCGGTGAACACTCCGGGTCGATAGCCGGTTGTAGGGAGGAGTGCAGACAGGCTTGGATTGCCTGGCCGCCAGTCGTCGAGCTCCTGCGGAAGCGGCGCAAGACGTCGGAAAAGTCTTGGCCCTGATCCATGGCCGACACGTTCTCGCTGTAATCATTCCCGAACGGCGCGCGTGTCGTATGTCGCGTCGCGCGCTGGACTCAATCCTGCTTCGCGCGCCAAAAGAAGTGTCGGGCCGTAGCTCGTTCCAGGTACGCAGGCTCGATCACAGCGCCCAAGCCAATCCCCAGTACGCGGCCAGCCATAGAGATGCATATGCGGTAAGCGGCTTAGCAACACTTTTACTCCGTTTCCGGCCTGGGATCGGTATACGCAAGAAACAATACAACAAGTAGGCCCCGCAAAAGCCCAGGAAGCCCGACATCAGAAATACACCCTGAAGCACGCGCAGGCCGATCGAAGACTCGTTGATCGCAATGCCCGCGATCGGCAAAAAGCTTACGAGGGCCCAGGTGGAAAGCACCACCGCCGCGTAGGTCCAGAATAAAATTCCTTTAACATCTTCGCGCAAGTCAGCCATAGGGTCGTTGTGGTCCTTTGCGTAATTTGAGGGTTGGCTACACCGGATGTTGGAAGCAGGATCCCGAAGTCAACGTGGAAAACGTCGCGGAACGCTGCGTCACGCCCGCGACGCTGATTCCCGAGAACAGCGGCGGGTCTCTCGCCGCTAGTGAGCGTCTAAGGCCCACCCGGTTCGCGCAGGTCCCCCGCCCTTATCGTTACTGCGAATCCTATTTCTTCAGGCCGTTGAGCTGTGCAATACCCATAGCCATGAAAGAACCGAGAATCGCGAAGTTCAACATCGGTATCACTGCATCGTGCATGGTATTTCCCTCGTTGATTGATGGTTGGTTTCACACCACGGCGACCGTGGTGGGAGACTTACGGCGGCGATTCCGCTACCAGACGAGGGTTGTCTTAAATGTGACCACCATCACGTGGTGGTGTTTTTTGGTCGTTATCGCGACAGCTAGAGGGAGTGACGACGGTCTAAAAATCGACCAGCACGAGCAGGGGGCGCTTCAGCAAAGTTCGAGGCCGAGCCTGCCTACATCCGCAATCCTAGGTGCCACGGGCATTTTCTGAATGTCCAGTTACGCTCGGCGCTATTGATACTCCCAATCCTTGGAACTCTACTCAGTAACCGTTGACATAGGCGTCCCACCATCGCTGCCCGCCGCATCACGCGCTATCCTAGTCACCTTCAGGCGTTGCCCATACCCAAGCAAGATGAGTATGAGAGCTGTCCCCATGAAGGGCAGGTGTCCGACAAACTCGGTCCGCGCAGGAAGGTTATGTCCTTGGATAATGAACACCACGTTCGACGTGAACATTACTAACGAAACGAC
>JBCCQO010000316.1:0-4296 GCA_039024595.1 Pseudomonadota bacterium
AAGATCGTGGATGGCCGGGTTTAGGCTTAGGGCCATACCAGCCAGCAGGTAACCAACCGCGCCGTGCAAATACGAGACATCGAATAGGGGATCGTGTTCAGAACTGCTCCATCGAAACGCCAATATACCCAGCGCTCCCGTTGCCACGACGTAGCCAAGGATTAGGAAAATTTGCGATTGAAAGTCCTCAAGACCACCGGCGAGGAGATCAGTCTGAAGGTGGTAGAGCACGGACTCATTGATCCCTTCGCCTGAGAAATAGTTTGAGAAGAGATAAAAGCCGAGAAGCAGCGAGTTTAAGAGAATCAGTAGTGCCGCGAGAGCTCTGGAGAAGAGCTTTTCAAGTCTTCCTTTCCAAAGTACTAGTGCCGACAAGCTCAGCAGTGCAGACGAGAGTGAAATCATTTCCGGTTATAGGTTGATATTCGCTTCACACCAAGATCTTGGCGTTAAGTGGAAAGGGCGCTTGCACTGTCGTCTGCTGACTCGATTTTGGGAGCTTGGTGGTTGAACGTTCTAGTCTTTCCTAGGACAGGATAAGCTTATCGCAGGATCGTCCTGTTTTTGAGTCGTTGCTGCCGTTGGCAAAAATTTGGGCCCTCTAAATTTGATCCTATGTGGCTGAGCTTAGAGAACTTTGTTGCTTGGAGCAGACGTTGTTTGAAGATGCTTTGCCGTGAGTTTCGCTCGGTAGATAATCAACCCACCGAGCTGTCTCTAACACCCAATGAACCTCTAGAGCGTTTCCATGCCAGCGGACACAATAGTAAATCCGGAGACAATCGCACACTATTCAACCCTACTCGAGAGTGCGTGCCGCAACCACCCCGGGCCGTTGCCATGAAATGGCTGCTCATTCTCTGTCAGGTGATTCAGCATAGCGTGTTGATTCATCCGCTATCGTTGCTCTTAGCGTGTGTACTGAAGAGGCGCACCGTCTACTTCCGATCGCTTACATTTCTAGTCGCCACTCTCATGTTTGCAGGCGTAGCGCTAACCCCAGCAACAGGTGCTCCAGAGCGCGAGACAGACCAAGACACAAAGCCAAACTTCTTGCTCATTCAGGTTGACGACTTGGATTTTGATGAGCTGGGGATTTATTGGGACCACGATGATGCTGAGCTACGTACACTCCCTACCTTTACCCGGGCGGAAAGGCTTGGGCTAGCGCATCAGGGCAAGCGTGGCCAATCGCTTGGGTATAGCAAAGTCGGTCCGATGGTGACCCCGAATATTGATCGGCTGGCAGAAGAAGGGGTCATTTTTAGCCGTTATTACGTCACTTCACCCATCTGCACCCCGTCACGCTTTTCACTGATGACCGGTCGCTATGCGTCTCGAAGTCAAACGCTGAGATTGAATACGCCGGAAGGTGAGCCGCCACTAATCGCCTTTAATACCCCACTTGATCGAGAACTGACGCTGCCCGAACGGTTACAGCCGCTTGGCTACGTCACCGGTCACGTAGGGAAGTGGCATAACTTTGGCTCGCAAAATAGCAACCGGGGAAACGGTCACGTCGGCAATTTCGCGAGATTGGATCCACAAGATCCAGTGATAGCCGAACAACTGAAGGCGGGCATCGCCGCGCGAGAAGAAGAACTTCGTGCTAATCACAATTTTGACTTCGTAGGCGCCCTCTATCCCGGTAACGTTGATGACATTGGTATTCCAAAACGCCTGTTTGAAGCTTCGCCGCACAATATGGAGTGGATCGTGGCGGCCGCGCGCACGTTTCTTGCTCGACACAATCAGCAGCCATTTATGCTTCATGTCGCGACCACGGCTCCTCACGGTTGGATGAACCGGATTGGTAACGATGAAGACAAGGTTCTAACACCCGCTGGCATATTGGACTCGCCGCCTGCGGCAGGTATGCCGTCGCGCGAAAGTGTTTACGAGAGAAATCGAAAGAATCGAAGCGGTCGTGCCATGGCCATCTGGCTCGATGACGCTGTCGGGGCGCTACTCGATGACCTTGATCGCTATGGCATCCAAGACAACACAATCGTTATCTTCACCAGTGATCACGGCAATCGTGGCAAGGAGTCTGTCTACGAGGCCGCCCGTTCACCTTTGCTCATCCGCTGGCCGACCGTGATCGAGCGAGGGCGGATTTCCCGAGCGCTGGTATCGAACATAGATCTGGCACCCACCATACTGGAACTAGCGGGTGGACGGCTAAGGAATGAGTTCGATGGTGTCTCCTTATCGCCAATCCTTCGGGAGCGAGAGAGTGAGGTACGTGACAGCCTGATGCTGGAGGTATCGCTATCACGAGCGGTGGTCACCAAAGACTGGAAGTATCTTGTTCATCGACCGCCTCGCGAAATCGCTGCTCGAATTGAGGCAGAAGCGTCTCTTGATCCAGAGGACCGAATCTATGGCTGGGACGGAAACTGGAGACGCGACTCAAGTGGGAACTGGAGAACGCCCCGACAAATCAAGTATCGCAATCACCTGTTTTTCCCAGCTTACTTTGAAAAAGATCAGCTCTATGATCTTGCCAAGGACAACATGGAGCAGGTCAACTTGTATACGAATGAGGAGTTCGCGGCGAAAGGAAAAGAATTGGAGAAGAAACTGAGCGAGCTATTGCGCCAAACGGACCAACCGCTGGATTGGTTTTTCCCCTGACCTGAACACACACAAGCTCCGCTGTCGCAGTATCGAGACGCATTCGCGCCTGTGCCAGTGTTCAAAATCTTAGAGAAACTTGCCGACTAGGGGGCAAGCGGGAATAGCTTGGCGACTGGCCCTTCCAGGTCGTTCTCCCCAGGAAGGTCGAGTTAGCATTACACTTACTCACTCAGCGCGATTTTGTTCTCAAATTCTAGAGCACGGTTTCAGATTGTGATCTCTTTCAACGAGTATGTAATCGATGTCGAAAAGCGTGCACTACTGCGCGACGGCGAAAGCGTGCATCTTGCAAAAAAGCCTTTTGACGTGCTGGTGTATCTCATCGAACGCCCCGGTGAGCTGGTCACCCGAGAAGAGCTGCTGAGGGAGTTCTGGCCCGGAGGGCACACCTACGACGAAGCGGTTTACAGCTGCATAAGCGCCATTCGAAAAGCACTATGTGACCTCGGAAACGAACCCAGATTCATCGAAACTCGCTGGCGCGAGGGCTATCGTTTTATCGCGAATCCAAGGCCGTCGCATACAAACGACAAGGCGGCTTGGAATACGACTCAGGGTGATGAGCCAGCTAGTCCATCGCTGCTAACAGCCACCTCGCAGCAACGGTCCACGCGCTCAGTCTTTGGTTTGGCCTTGTTTCTGATGCTGGGATTCCTAATCGCAGGCGCGCTTTGGCAAAAAAGCTCTGGAGACCGCACCGGATCCGCGAGTACAAGCCCTGCGACGGCATCGGTGGAAAAGCAGATCTCAAGCGTGGGGGTGCTCCCTGTTCAGGGCGCCGACTCAGACCGCTGGCTACGACAAGGATTAGCGGAGGAACTTCTGCATGCAGTTTCGAGCATCGAAGGCATGCGGGTCGTAAAAGTTCTATCCGAGGCACCGCTTGACGAGGAACAGTTAAGACGACTAGACGTCGATGCGCTGCTTGAGAGCACGCTGTTACCGGAAAGCAGCGCGGGGAGCCTTTATCTCCGCTTGTTAGACAGTGATGACTCATCCATCGTGTGGTCGTACCACGCAGAGCACTCCCTCGACCAGCTGGCTGAATCGCGTACGGAAATCGTCGCTAGTCTCGCTAACCACTTGACGGCCAGTCTGCGAGGTTTTTCGCTGAGTACACCAGCGACGGCAGAAGCCTGGCCGCCCTATCTGCGCGCCCGCTACCAGTGGAATTTGCGTACTCCCGAATCGATTCGTAACGCGATCGAACTCTATCAGCAGGTCATCAAGCTAGACCCGACCTACGCAAACGCCTACGCGGGACTTGCAGAGGCTTATGCGGTTGCTCCCCTTTGGGCTGGATCGAACTCAAAGGAAGCCTATGCACAGGTGCGTAACTTCGCGCAGAGAGCGATTGAGTTAGAACCTAATCTTGCTCGAGCTCATGCAGCATTGGGCTTCTACTATGCGCACCATGATTACGATTGGGAGCAAGCGCAATACTACTTTGCTCGTGCCCTGGAGCTGGATCCGAACAGCGTGACCGCGCACCAATGGAAAGCCGACGCTTATTGCTATCGACTGCTTATCGAAGAGTGTGCCCACCATATTGCCATCGCAAAGTCGCTCGATCCTCTGTCACCTTTCATAGAGGTTCTACAAGGAGTACCGCTGCGCTTTGGAAAGCAGTTTCTGGCGGCCGAACAGCACTTTCGT
>JBCCQO010000317.1:0-4295 GCA_039024595.1 Pseudomonadota bacterium
AAAGACGTTGCGAGCTTGAGCTGAGTAAGAGTGACTGGGGAGAGGAATCCTTTGCGCAGATGAGCGTCCTAAGAGATGCGCGCGTCGAGACCTTACAAAACGCACTCAGACAACTGCTACAGCGAGTAGGCACATCCGACGGTAAGCTTAGCCAGGGAAATGAGGGTTAGGCTTTATCGACGGTATCAAGCGTATCAAGAGCATGAAGAGTTATCAGGAATCAGCAGGCAGGATTTACCACTAGCGTAGAAGCTTATTTAGTAGGTCGGCGGATTTGGGCATGGCGACGCCTATCTTGTTCGCTCGCTTGAGTAATTCACCGGTTAAAAAGGGTAGCTCCGACCGACGACCGGCAAGAATGTCCTGAAGAGTTGATGACAGATTGGTTGCGGTAGAGTGACAGACCGTTGTCACGGCACTTATCAGCGCCTCCTCGCCGGACCAAAGCTCGAGCATTCTCGCGACAGCCTCTACTTCTGACGCGAGTCCCTCTGCCTGCACCCGGTAGTCATCGCGCTGAACAAGCATTCCATTTTTACAGCGAAGTAAAGCAGTTAGCGGATTGATGACGCAGTTGATGCAGAACTTACGATGAATCCGTTGTTCGATCTGAGGTTTCCAGGACCAGTTTTCCAGCTCACAAAGCGTTGATTCAATGAATGGCGATGGATGCTCAAGATTCTGATCAGTGTTTTCGATCTCTTCGATGCGTCCTAGGTATGTCTCACCTTGAGAAGCCATGATCACGTCTTCCTTGCCCTGTCGATAGGCAGCCGACGTGCTAACTCCCCTCATTAACAAACGGCCGCTAAGCACCGTCGCGAGTTGCTGTTCGAAGCCCAACCCATTCGCCATCACCACAACCTCAGCGTCGACAGCAAGCCCATCCGCGATCTGCGCAAGCGCGTTCGCACAGTCGCCGGCTTTGGTGGCAACAATCAAGCCGCGAATCTCTCCACTGCCGATTTCCGTCAGCGGGTGCATCGATAACTCAAGCCAGCGATCAGCAACCTTCAGTCGCCGACGCCGATCTGCTGGGTCTCGGGAGAGAAGAGAGAAAGGCTGTTTCTTTTCCTGGAGTTGACCCGCGATAAGCGTTCCCAGCGCACCGGCACCTAAAACGTACCAAGGGGGTTGAGATTCATCGGCGTCGTTTGCAGGTGTCATTGATACTCTGTCCATTCGTGAATCGCCAATTCGAACTGCCGAACAGACTCACGAAGCTCCGCGAGTGCACCATAGAGTTGATACCAGCATAAATCCAACGCGCGAGCGAGCAGTTGAAAACTGGTAAACCGCTCCAGCTCGCTACCGTTGGGCGCCTGACCCAGGTACAGGCTCAAGAGCTGGATTTTGCTCGTGAAGGCAAACGGAAGCAAAGCTACCGCTAAGTCATGGAAGGGATGACCAATCGACGCGTACTCCCAGTCCAGAGCAATGATCCGCAGCTCAGAACGTACAGCCTCGTCTTTCGTAATGCGGGTAAATCTGTTCCCGTTTTGCCCGTCTATGAGAACGGGTTCCTTTTTCGCAATTCGTAAATTGGTGAGATTTAAATCGTTGTGGCACAACCTTAGCTCTGCCGAGCCTTCCTCGCTGGCGCGACCTACCTGCAGGGCAGCTCGTTCAAGGTAGCTCGTGTTTTCTTCTAGCTTGGTCGCCGCAGCCGAGGATTCTGGTAATAGGCTTCGGTACTCGACAAGTCTCGACGCTACTTTAAGCACATCTCCCGGCTCCGATTCAGCAGGGTTTAATGAATGGAGACTGCGTAGGAAACCCATAAGAAGTTCTGGGTTTCCCTCAAGGGCGGCTGTGGCTTCTGTGCACAGCCAGGGAGTGATTAGAAACTCCGGTCCCGAATGGACGATCTCCGGTGCGAGATCGTGGCGGGCCGCAAGGCTATGGATACGGCGTTCGCGTGTACGATCAACTCCGAGCGGTGTTGAAGCACGGTGAATCCGCAACGCCCAGCTTTCGTGCTCTGCATCGAGGCGGAATATGTGGTTGCTCGAGCCCTGATTCTTCGCCAGGGTCAGTGTCGGTTCAGACTTCAAATGCGGTGCCCAGCGCCTGAAGTCTGCGCTGATATTTTGCGCAAGCGTTACTGCGCGCTGCTCAAGTTTTTGCTCCATTGTCGCCATGCTACTCCGGCAAGTACCGCATAGACCAGATACAGACCGCTCGTCGCGAGCAATCCATTCTGCAGATAAAGCGCTGCCGTAACGAGGTCGATCACGATCCAATAGGTCCACGCAGACAGGTATTTGCGAGCGACGAGCCAGGTAGCAATCACGCCGCTCCAGCTGGTGGTGCTGTCGAGCCAAATGGTCATGCTGCTGAAGTCACCGCGAAAGTAAACCGTTACGGCACTCAAGGCGATGCAACTCGTTACAACGGCGACGTGGCCTGAGGTCTGCAGATGCCGAACCGGTCGTGAGTCAGCGGACGATCCCCAGTAGTACCAGCCATGAACCGCCACGCCCACGTAGTAGATCTGCAGTACGGCTTGAGCGGCCAAGCCCGCTCGCCAAAAAACAAACAGGAACAGCGCCGACGCCAAGCCACCTGCCAGCCAACAGCTGCGTTTCTCGCGAATGGCGAGAAGGAGATAGAGCAGTCCCAGGCCCGTCGCAGACCACTCTAAGCTTGTGATCACAGACGATACTCGAAGCTTATTCCCCAGTGATTTGGTTCACCGAACTGCACGTACTCTTCGGTGATGTAACCGTTCCGAGGATCGTTGCCAAAGCTACCAAAGCCGCGCACAAAGTAGTCTTTATCGAACAGGTTTCTGCCCCAAAGCGCTAGTTCCCAGGCCTTCGACTGGTAAGAGATCCGGCTGTGCCAAAGCGAGTAGGTGCCCGATCGTTCATCATGACGATCAGACCAGAAAAAGGAGTCTCGACCTTCCCACTGCAGGTCAAAGGTAATTCCCTTGGCGAACTGGTAGCTCAATCCAGAGGCGAACTGCCAGTTCGGTGCGTGAGCCTGGTCTCGTCCACTTAAATCTCTTCCATCGGCGTTAATGTAATCTTGAAACTCAGTGGCAAGCAGTCCGAGGTTGAAATAGAGCTGGAGTCGTTCCGTCGCGGCAGCGCGCAGCTCCCACTCAAGTCCAAGGTTCGAGCCGGATGCCGCATTGTCGGTAAAGTCGACGAACGCAGTACTTCCATCGCCTCTTGGTATAACGATAGACCCACGAACCTGCTGATCGTTACGGTCCATGTAGAACAGGGCTAGGGAGCTCTGGAGCCGGTCGTTCAAGAATTGGGCCTTATGCCCAAGTTCATAGTTAACCAGCGTCTCGTCATCGAAAAAGCGCAGGCGGCTCAACGGAACACCCGTAGGGTTGCTATCGGGAGGAAAAGCGAGGATTTGCGCATTGACTCCTCCTGCCCGATAACCTCGTGAGACGGACGCATAGAACATACCAAGGCGTTCAGAAAAGTACTGAAGCGCCACCTTGCCACCCCAAAGGTCATTGCTCGGTTTGGCCATCACTTCCTGGGAGTCTTCGTAGTCCATGTCGCGTTGGGCTAAGCGAAGTCCCAGACTGAGAGTCCAGCTCTCGCTTAGCTCCAGATCACCTTGGCCGAACAAAGCCAGCGTGTCCGCGCGAAAGCGACTTGCAAAATCCTCCGCTAGGAAAGTGTATTCACGCTTGAGGCTCTCGTCGTCGCTCAAACCGTACGCCCCGACGGTCCAACTCAAATTGCCTACCGCTAAAGCTATGGGTTCGCGCGAGGACAGGCGAGCCTGGAAACTGTGACTGTCACGATCCCGTAGGTAGCGATCAAATGATGAATACTCTAGCTCTGGCTCGATGCCGACAAAGCTCCAGTCCTCGTCGTAGCTGTATTCGCTAGTAGATTGGGCGGTGCTCGCCAGCAGCTCCAATACGACAGAGTCTCCGGTGAAGGTGTAGTGAAGGCCTGCCGCATCGCTTTCCTGGCGATCCCGACCCGGTTCATCGGATAAGGTTGAGCGCGTATTGTCGAGGGAAAACGCGTCGTAGCCGTTGTCGATATCTACGTGCATGAGCGTGAGATCAACCGCGTGTCGATCATTGCCGGTCCATGCCAGCTTGCCGCGAATGCTCAATTCATCCCTTTCGTTCGTATCGTCGACCCCAAGAAACGCATTCTCGATGAAGCCATCGCTCTGATGGTCGAAAACCGTTAACCGTCCGAGCAGTGAATCACTGCCCAAGGGTCCACTCAGGGCCAATCCTAGATCGCGGCGGCCGAACGTTCCCAGTACGCCGTTGATCCGTCCCTGGAACGCCTCTGTCGGCG
>JBCCQO010000318.1:0-4290 GCA_039024595.1 Pseudomonadota bacterium
CTTTATCTTTGCAGATCTGGGTTCGATCAACGCGAATGATTTCCGCGCTGCGATGGAAAAAGAAAACGTATTGATTCGTGGTGTGTACCGCGACTACACAAACTGGTCTCGAGTTAGCATGGGTCGTCTTGAGCATGTGCAGATGTATGTGGATGCCTTGCCGAAGGTTCTTGCTCAGTTTGCCTGAGAGCGTCTGTGATGATGGATACGGGCCGATTCTATTTCGGCCCTTGTCTATCACAGCTCGAGCACTCCAGTAGTCTTTTGCCCCAGCTTTTGCGACTTCACACCGGCAGCCCTAGCGGTTCCGTTCAAACAACCGATCTAAGCAACCTCACAAACTGGCGCCCTATTTGATTGGGCGAGTTATCGCCGGGTCGATACCAGGTTCGCGTCGAGTTGATAGCACCCAGCACGAACAGCCTGAGCATCTTTTCGTCGAGACCATCCGGGACTCTGGTCGCAACGAGTTTGCAAGGCGCTTTTATGGTCGGCTCCATCCAAAGTTTAATCCACCGCAGCCCCTACAGTTCGCATCTTTATTCCTTCTTAAATACCGTGGTTTTAGGAGATCTTTGCATCTGCTCTGGAATTCGTAACGCCTAAGATCTCAGTGGCTTACTAAGTGTGTTTTATTCCCACTCAATCGTAGCCGGAGGTTTCCCACTTATGTCATAGGTCACCCGCGAGACTCCGCTAATCTCGTTGATTATGCGATTACTCACCGTTTCCAGTAGCTCGTAGGGAAGATGAGCCCAGCGGGCGGTCATGAAATCTACCGTTTGTACCGCGCGAAGCGCGATAACATACTCGTAGCGACGGGCATCACCCACCACTCCGACCGATTTAACCGGCAGAAAAACGGCGAATGCCTGGCTCGTCTTCTCGTACCAACCGGCCCTGTGCAGTTCTTCCAGATAAATTGCATCGGCCCGGCGGAGAAGGTCCGCAAACTCCTTTCGAACTTCTCCCAAGATACGCACACCCAGGCCAGGGCCGGGAAACGGATGGCGAAACACCATATCCCTAGGTAAACCGAGTTCAAGACCGATTTGTCTAACTTCGTCTTTGAACAACTCCCGCAACGGTTCGACGAGACTCAGCTCCATATCATCTGGAAGGCCACCCACGTTGTGATGAGACTTGATCACGTGAGCTTTACCGGTTGAGGCACCAGCGGATTCGATGACATCGGGGTAAATTGTCCCCTGTGCGAGCCACTTGACGCCCTCGAGCTTTGCGGCCTCCTCGTCAAAGACCTCTATGAACGTATTGCCGATGATTTTTCGCTTTTCTTCTGGATCTGAGGCTCCGGTCAGCTTCTCGAGAAAGCGCTGTTCTGCATCGCAGCGAATTACGCGCACTCCCATATTACGAGCGAACATATCCATGACCTGATCACCTTCATCGAGGCGCAGCAGGCCATGATCGACAAACACACAGGTGAGCTGATCACCAATAGCGCGATGCAGCAGGGCTGCGACAACGGAGGAGTCGACTCCTCCGGACAACCCCAGGAGCACTTTGTCCTCCCCAACATCGTTGCGGACCCTTTGAATTGCGTCTTCTACGATCCGTGCGGGAGTCCAAAGAGCCGCGCACTTACAGATATCCAGTACAAAGCGTTCAAGAATACGTTTGCCTTGCACCGTGTGGGTGACTTCAGGATGGAACTGGATTCCATACCAGGGCTTTTCCCGGTGACTCATTGCGGCAAGCGGACAGGAACTGGTTTCAGCGGTACACAAAAAATCCGGAGGCAGCTCGGTGACCTTGTCCCCGTGACTCATCCATACGTCCAGAAGGCCGCGATCATCATCTGCCATGTGGTCACGTATGCCATGAAGTAAGGCATCGTGTTCATGAGCGTCTTTCGAAGTAGTGATCTGCGCGTAACCAAACTCACTGTGATCAGAGCACGCCACCGCCCCACCCAACTGATGGGCCATTGTCTGCATGCCGTAGCAAATACCTAAGATTGGCCAATCTTGTTTGAAGAGAAGCTCCGGTGCCTTAGGCGCTCCCTCAGCAGAAACCGATTCGGGGCTTCCAGAGAGAATCACCCCAGTAGGCGCGAAGGCCTGAATGTCTTCCTCGCTGATATCCCAGGGACGTATCTCCGAATAAACGCCGATTTCGCGTACGCGTCGGGCGATTAACTGAGTGTACTGCGAGCCAAAGTCGAGGATGAGTATTCGACTGGCATGGATATCGTTCATAGGCATTCAATCACGCCGGGGGACCGGCGCGCTTAGCTTACTGGATAGTTGGGTGCTTCTTTGGTTATCGAAACATCATGGACGTGCGACTCGGACATGCCCGCAGCCGTTACCCGAACGAAACGCGGCGTACTGCGCATGCTTTCAATATCCGGGCTACCGGTATAGCCCATGGATGAGCGGAGCCCACCCATAAGTTGATGAATAATCGCCGACGCAGGGCCCTTATAGGGCACTCTCCCTTCAATACCCTCGGGAACCAGCTTTTCCGCTCCTTTGCTAGCGTCCTGAAAATAGCGATCAGAAGAACCCTGTGTAGAGGCCATCGCTCCAAGACTGCCCATACCGCGATAGGATTTATAGGTTCGACCCTGAAAGAGCTCGACTTCCCCAGGAGCCTCTTCGGTGCCGGCAAACATACTTCCGAGCATGACCGCATGAGCACCCGCAGCGATCGCCTTCGCCAGGTCTCCAGAGAAACGAATGCCTCCGTCGGCGATGACAGGAATCTCGAATTTGCCCTGCAAGGCTCCCACCGCTTCCGCAACCGCAGTGATCTGAGGCACTCCAACGCCGGTGACGACGCGCGTAGTGCAAATAGAGCCGGGTCCAATGCCGACCTTGACGCCGTCAGCGCCCGCTTCCGCTAACGCCAGGGCTGCTTCGGCGGTGGCCACGTTACCGCCAATGACGTCGACATTTGGGTAGTCCTTCTTAATCGCGGAAACGCGAGAGAGCACATTCCGCGAATGTCCATGGGCCGTATCGACGACCAGCACATCCACCCCCGCAGCAACTAGCGCCGCGACACGTTCGTCTGTATCGGCACTGGTCCCAACGGAGGCCCCCACGCGGAGGCGACCGAACTCGTCTTTACAAGCATTGGGATAGTTTTCCGCCTTGTCAAAATCTTTAACGGTAATCATGCCTTGCAGATCGAAGCGCTCATTGACCACCAGTATTTTCTCGATCCGGTGGTGTTGTAGTAGCCCCTGCACCTCAGCGGACTCAGCGCCCTCTAAAACCGTTACCAATTTGTCTTTCGGTGTCATGATTGAGGAAACGGGCTTATCAAGCTCCGTCTCAAAGCGCATATCGCGGCGAGTTACGATGCCGACGAGATCCCCACCGTTTAAAACGGGTACGCCGGAGATGCCGTTGGCGGAGGTACGTTCAATCAGTTGCCCGATCGTTGCGTCCTGCTGGATAGTGATTGGGTCCTTAACTACCCCGCTTTCGTACTTCTTGACTCGCAAAACTTCTGCCGCCTGATCCCCAATGCTCATACTTTTGTGGATAATGCCGATGCCGCCCTCTTGCGCTATTGCAATTGCCAGGCGAGCCTCCGTTACCGTATCCATCGCGGCCGATAACAGAGGTAAGTTCAAGCTAATATTACGAGTGAGTTTCGTCCGCAACGATACGTCCGTTGCCACCACTTCCGAATAGCCGGGCAGCAGGAGCACGTCGTCAAAAGTTAGAGCGTCCTGTTCGATTCGCAGCATCAGGGTTATCCAGCTGGGAGTTTTTTAGGAAGCGGGCGATTATAGAGCGGCTGGTCGAGGGAAGTAAGTTCTAGATCCAATAAATCATACGTACCGATATGGCACAAAATCAGCAAACACTCACCCCGAGCACGCTAAACCGACAAGCAAGAACCCTGCTTGAGTCGCATTTCGATACGCTGTGGGTTGAGGGAGAAATATCGAATTTTGCCTCTCCTGCCTCCGGACACTGGTACTTCTCCCTTAAAGACCACAGCGCGCAAGTTCGTTGTGCGATGTTCAAGAATCGCAACGCACGCCTGAAATTTCAGCCCAAAAATGGCGACCAAGTTCGATTACGAGCGCGCGTGTCACTGTACGAAGGGCGCGGTGAATTTCAACTTATCGGTGAATTTATCGAGCCAGCGGGTGCCGGTGCGCTGCAAGCCCAATTCGAGGCCCTGCGCGATAAGCTACGCGACGAGGGCCTATTTGCTGAAGTACGCAAGCGCTCCCTGCCCAGAAGTATTGAACATCTCGCGGTTATTACATCGCCAACCGGTGCCGCTCTACAGGACGTTCTTAAC
>JBCCQO010000319.1:0-4278 GCA_039024595.1 Pseudomonadota bacterium
TGAACCCAAGCTGATCAGCTCGGTTTAGGCCGTTTTTGATGCATTTTCAAAGCCGTTTGATGAAAAAGTGCAAATGGCGGAATACTTGACTAAAATACTAGGTATTTTAAACACAACGCGTCCCCAACGCTTGCGGTCTAGCTTTACGCATGCATTGTCAGCCTCGGCTTACGCTTTTGCCTTGGGCGACAGGCATTGCAGCGCCGCCACTCTCGATTCAGCTGCAGGGGACCGCAGAAACGCTGCAGCGAAGTTGTAGAGAAGCTGTGTTTGCAACAGCAAAGACGCTTTACAGATGCTGCAGAGAAAAGTTAGCGCAGGTGAGTTCCGTTACGGAGCTCCAATAACAGCCTAGATTCCGTTAGCGGATAATCACACGGGCGCAGAGCGTAAACGACCGGTTTTGTCGCAATACGCCACATCTCACGCACGAGTCACGCATGAGCGTAAGCCTCATAAACTAGAACCGGGGCTTGTTCTAAAAGCGGGGCTTAACCAGGCCCTTGAAGGTTGAAAGGCCTAATGCGTGTCACAAGTAGATTCGCGATAAACGGAGGAATGTTATGCGCCTCACAACAAAAGGACGTTATGCCGTCACCGCCATGCTCGACCTGGCGCTGAATGAAACACGCGGTCCGATTCGTTTGGCAGCTATATCAGATCGGCAGGGAATCTCGCTGTCCTATTTAGAGCAGCTATTTGCCCATTTACGTCGTTGCGACCTTGTCCGCAGTGTACGCGGGCCCGGCGGTGGGTACCGGCTCAAGCGAGATGCAGCCAGCATCAGCGTCGCAGAAGTGATCTCCGCCGTTAATGAAGACACAGACGCTACGCGATGTGGTGGCCGTGGTGATTGTCAAGACGGAGATACCTGTTTGACCCATCACTTGTGGATGGATCTGTCGGATCGGATCCATGAGTTTTTGTCCGATATCTCCCTTGGTGATTTGGTGGCTCGGCGCGAAATCCAGGATATCTCTGAAAAGCAGGTGCTCAGAAATCAGCCGCTCTTGGAGACCGACGATAATCTGGCCCAAATTTTAGTGCGTACTGCTTGAGCGAGGGCAGTACGCGAGTAAACCATCGCAAATACAAGTCCCTGAGCGCCCATAGTCACTAAAAAAGCAGGGTATAAGAGGCGCAGCAGGACTCAACGAAGATGACAAACGGGAAGCAACGCAGTCATGTCCCAAGAATTAATTGATGATCAGATCGACAAAGAGTACGCGGCCGGATTCGTCACCGATATTGAGTCCGATACGCTTCCTCCCGGTCTTGATGAAGACACAATCCGGTTTATTTCAGCGAAAAAGAATGAACCGGACTGGCTCCTCGAATGGCGTCTAAAGGCCTTTCAAGAATGGTCGGATATGGCCGAGCCTTCCTGGGCTCACGTGCAGTATCCAAAGATCGATTTTGAGGAAGTCTCCTACTACTCCCAGCCCAAGAATATGGCGGACGGGCCTAAAAGCCTAGACGAAGTCGACCCGGAGTTGTTGGCTACTTACGAGAAATTGGGCATTCCACTTCACGAGCAAGAGATTCTCGCAGGCGTCGCGGTGGATGCAGTATTCGACTCGGTTTCGGTAGCGACGACCTTCCGCGAAAAACTGGCTGAGGCGGGCGTCATTTTTTGCTCGATCTCGGAGGCGGTTCAAAGTCACCCGGACCTGGTAAGGCGGTATTTAGGTTCGGTAGTACCGCGTCGCGATAACTTCTACGCGGCGTTAAATAGCGCCGTATTTAGCGATGGGTCGTTTGTCTATATTCCCAAGGGCGTCCGCTGTCCGATGGAACTGTCCACCTACTTTCGAATAAACGAAGCAAAGACTGGGCAGTTCGAGCGTACCCTGATCGTCGCAGACGAGGGTAGCCACGTCAGCTACCTGGAGGGCTGCACCGCTCCGATGCGCGATGAAAACCAATTGCACGCTGCCGTTGTGGAACTGGTGGCTTTGGATAACGCGGAGATCAAATATTCCACCGTTCAAAACTGGTATCCCGGCGACGCGCAAGGCAAGGGCGGAATCTACAATTTTGTCACCAAGCGCGGCATTGCCCACGAGAACAGTAAGATTTCCTGGACGCAGGTAGAGACTGGTTCCGCAGTCACCTGGAAGTACCCTAGTTGCATTCTACGCGGGGATAACAGCGTCGGTGAGTTCTACTCCGTTGCGTTGACGAACAATATGCAGCAAGCGGATACGGGCACGAAGATGATCCACCTTGGCAAAAACACCAAGTCAACAATCATCTCAAAGGGCATCTCCGCCGGGAAAAGCTCAAATGCTTATCGCGGACTGGTGCGTATGGGACCGCGAGCCGAGGGCGCGAGAAACTACACTCAGTGCGATTCCCTCCTTATCGGTGACCGCTGTGCGGCTCACACCTTTCCCTACATTGAGAGCCGTCATCCTGCCGCGGTGATTGAGCATGAAGCCACAACATCTAAGGTATCGGAAGATCAGATGTATCTGTGCCAACAGCGAGGTCTCGATGAAGAGAAAGCGGTTTCGATGATCGTGAACGGCTTTTGT
The DNA here is from genome assembly GCA_039024595.1 of Pseudomonadota bacterium. Classification (GTDB taxonomy): domain Bacteria; phylum Pseudomonadota; class Gammaproteobacteria; order Pseudomonadales; family Halieaceae; genus Congregibacter. The sequence continues at coordinate 2,538 of JBCCQO010000319.1, forward strand.
AAGGAGGTCTTCAAGGAGCTGCCCATGGAGTTTGCCGTCGAGGCTGGAAAGCTGTTGGAGATCAGCCTAGAAGGCTCTGTCGGCTAGGAACCGCGAAGGTTGATAGCAGTCCCTTGGGATGCCCTTGGAACTGTACGAGTCGCATCGATTTAGCGCTAGATGCTGTTGCGATGCTGTTGGATAGAAAGCTCAGGAAATTTTGATGTTAGTTGTAAAGGATTTACACGCGCAGGTTGAAGGCAAGGAGATCTTACGCGGACTCAGCCTCGAGGTTGGTCCCGGTGAGGTCCACGCAATCATGGGCCCGAACGGCTCTGGTAAGAGTACCCTCGGTCACATTCTGGCGGGTCATCCCGCCTATGAGGTGACCGGCGGCAGCGTTCAGTTTGACGGCAAAGACTTACTGGACTTGGAGACGGACGAGCGTGCTCACGCTGGCATTTTTCTCGCCTTTCAATACCCGGTTGAAATTCCCGGGGTCAGCAACATGGAGTTTTTGAAGGCTGCTGTCGACTCGGTACGAGAACAGCGCGAGGAGCCGCCTATCGACTCAGTCACATTCATGAAGCGCGCCCGGGAAGCTTGCAAGCACGCAAGTTTGCCGGTCGAGTTCCTAAAGCGCGGAGTGAACGAAGGTTTTTCTGGCGGCGAGAAAAAACGCAACGAACTCATTCAAATGATTCTCCTAGAGCCTCGCTTATGCGTACTGGATGAAACGGACAGCGGCCTCGATATTGATGCGCTACAGGTCGTGGCTAACGGCGTGAATTCGATGCGCGGTGAAGAGCGTTCTTTCGTGCTCGTCACTCATTACCAACGCTTGCTCAACTACATCGAACCGGATTACGTTCATGTACTCGCCGGTGGTCGTATCGTTCGTTCTGGAGGTAAGGAACTCGCGCTCAGACTCGAAGATGAAGGTTACGCCTGGCTAGAGGATGAGGTCGCCTAATGGGTGCATTCTTGGAGCAGCCTATCGCCGCGGCGTCGGCGCGAGCGCCTAATTGGTTACAGGCGCAGCAGAGTTCCGCTCTGGCTGCCTGGCAGCAGGCGACGTGGCCGTCCCGTCATACAGAGGCTTGGAAGTACACCAGCCTGAAACCGCTGCGCGATGACTACTTATTTGCCGATGAAGAAGCGGCCGCGGGTTCGGGCGTAGCGTATGAGCGATTCCGAGAGCTGGCGAAGCCCGTTGCGGGAACGTGTTCGCTGGTGTTCATCGATGGTGTGTTTTGCGCTGATCTTTCAAGTAATGAACTTCCAGACGCAATTGCCCTTTGCCGCTTCGGTGAAGCGAGCGAGGAGCAAAGCACTCGGATTCAGCAGTATCTAAACAGCGCACTCTCGCAAGATGAGCATCTGTTTGCGGCGCTCAATACGGCCACACTGCGCGACGGGGTTTTTATCGATATTCCCAATGACTACCGCGGTGACGCGGTAATCGAAGTGATCTCCATTGCTGGAGCACAAACGAAGCCGGTTGTAAGCAATCAGCGGCTCCTGGTCCTAGCAGGGGCCGGCTCCCAGGCCACAGTCGTCGAGCGTTTTCTTTCCGCGGGTGACCCGTCGGCAAGCTTTGCGACTGGGGTGAGCGAACTCCTTTTGTCGGAGAATGCTTGCCTCAAACACTTTCGAATTCACGAAGAGTCTGGTTCCGCCATTCACATTGGAAGCGTCCACACTCGGCTTGCTCGAGACGCGCGTCTTGAAAGCTTCCACCTAGCACTGGGTAGTGAGCTCA
>JBCCQO010000320.1:0-4274 GCA_039024595.1 Pseudomonadota bacterium
CCCCCGGTCTCGGCAGCGGTCTTACAGTAGAAAAACAGACGACTGGGGGACACCGGAGTCTGCGCCATCTCGTGGTGCAGATAGATGTCTACCTCTTTCGGGGCCTCGTTGGCCGTAAACACACGCTCCGTGAAGTTAATTCGGACCGCGTTGGACAGGGAGTCTTCGTAGGTGAAGGGAGCGTAGTCAAAGGCCGCAGCAAAGGCATCAAAATCATCCGCATCGGCGAGCGGAAAACCGCGAAACAGAATAGCTCCCACCCCTTCCAGCTGCTCGTTCAGCGCGCTGCGGTCGTCGCTTATCCAGGCAACGAGATCATCGATTAGCTCTATATTACTGTTATTTTCGATTAGCAGGGGGAATGTTGCCCCGTTTTTCGGACTGGAACTCATTGATCACCATCGCTTTGTTCAAGGTCAAAAATTTGTTGATTGATTTCGACTCGCGCGCCACCTTGCTCGGTCGTAACACCTTGCTCAGTCGTAAATAGGCAAGAGACTGTTGAAGGCTTCTTTTGCAAACACACCCGGGTCGTTGAAGCGGCGATTTCGATTGAGAGCGCTGATCGCCGCCATCTCATCTTGGGAGAGCTCGAAATCGAAAACAGCTAGATTCTCGCTCATACGCTCCAAACTGCTGGTCTTTGGAATCACGGCGGTACCTCTCTGGACACCCCAGCGCAGAGCCACTTGCGCGGGCGTCTTTCCATGACGCTGAGCGGCGGCAGTGACTTCCTCGCGTTTGAGAATGGACTCGCCCTCATCGGCCATCGATAACTCGAGGTATGAAAGCGAGCCGAGGGGAGAGAATCCGGTTACGGGCAGTTCGTGTTTGGCGCAAAAGGCGAGCAGTTTTTCCTGGGTTAAATAGGGGTGTAACTCCACCTGCAGCATGGCAGGAGCAATGTCCGCGTAATTCAACAGATCCTGTAGCAGCGCGCTGTTGTAGTTGCAGACCCCGATTCTGTGCGTCAGGCCAGCAGCTTGTGCGGATTCCATGGCCCGCCAGGTGTCTTGAAGCGGTACCTTCGCTAATTTGACACCCTGTTCTGGTCGTTGCGGATCAAAAAACCACTCCGGTGGATAGCGCGTTTCAAAGGGAACAAACGCCTGCGCGATTGGAAAGTGAATTAGGTAAAGGTCGAGGTAGTCGAGTCCTAGATCTTCCAGACTTCGCTGTAAGGCTTGTTCGACGTGCTCAGGAGCATGAAAACTGTTCCAGAGCTTAGACGTTACCCACAGCTCGTCGCGGGTGCATACTCCTTCTTCCAGCGCACGCGCGATGCCCTTCCCCACCTCCCGTTCGTTGCCGTAATCGCAGGCGCTGTCGAGATGACGGTACCCCGCCGCAATCGCCTGATAAACCAGTTCCGCGCAACGCTCCTTTGGCAGTTTCCAAAGACCGAAACCGATTGGGGGGATAGTGTTCATAACTCAGGTGCCTTTTTGTTGCGCTTTCATTGCGTTTTCATAGAGCTTTGATCAAGCCTCCAGCAACGCTGTAGCGTACTTGATGCACTCTTTCAGCGATCTTCCAGCGATCTTCTTTCGCGCTAAATATGACTAGTGGGCGTAGCCATTCATTGACAGAAGGCCGCTCCAACTCTTTACTGGCGCTCATTTTAGCCCAGACACAAAAGCAATAACGAACGCTATGGCTGGCAACAATCATCAAAGCAAAAGTGCCGACGGTACCGTGTCGTCAGCGAAAAACCCAAAGGCAAGCGTCGACTTAACTGAGAACCGTGATGGCGAATACCATCACGAAGGCCAGAATGCAGAGCCGAACGAGGGCCATGTCAAAGACAGGATCGAGCGCCCTATTGACGACTCTCTCGAAAACTCTGTCGAGGAAATGGCTCTGAGCAATCCACAAACGCCCGGTCCATTCGTCCCGAACTGGGCCGAAATAGATCCAATCGCGCTACTGGAACCGCCGCGAGTACAGCCCGATGGCTCTGTGGTGCTGACCACGAGTGCCGGCGATCTGGCGCTTTATCTGTTCCAAAGCGGGTTTCGTATTCGCTGTGCCAACGCAAATTTAGATCATTACGACATCGTGCAAAGCGAGCCGCCCATGCACGATATGACGATCGAGATGAGCGATGAGCATGTCACGGTCCGCGGAGGAGATCTGCAGCTAACACTGGCGCGGAATCCACTGAGCTTTGAGTTCAGCTGTCGTGGGCAGGTCAAACTTCGAAGCGCGAGAGACGCGCACTTCGCTCGCCGACACCGGCTACCGCCCCTGGCACGCCACCAGGGCACCTGGCTCTGGTCTTTGGATCTCGACCCGGAAGAACCGGTTTATGGCCTGGGGGAGAAGTGGAGCGCGCTGAACAAGCGCGGACAATGGCTGCGTTCCTTCAACGAAGACGCCCTCGGCGTCAACGCGGAGGCCTCGTACAAAAATACGCCGTTCCTCTGGTCACCGCGGGGTTGGGGCTGTTTCTGCCATACACCCGCCGCGGTGAGTCATAGCGTTGGCTTCGCGCCCTGGTCGCAGCGCGCCTACGTGGGAAGACTCGAAGACGCGGTTCTCGATCTTTGGTTTTTTGGCGGTGACACACCGCAAGACATACTGACGCAGTACACCGCGCTAACGGGTCGCGCAAAGCAACCACCGGTTTGGAGTCTTGGCGCTATTCTGTCGAAGGCCTATTACCGCACGGCCGACGAAGTGCTCGATGCGGCTCGAGAGGTCCGAGCCAGAGGCCTGCCCTGCGACACGATCACGCTCGATGGCCGTGCCTGGCAAGACACAGACACGCGCTTTGCGTTCGAGTGGGATGCATCGCGCTATCCAGACCCGGAACGGGTCATCGCTGAGCTCAAAGCGCTGCGGTTTCGCGTATGTCTTTGGGAGTACCCGCTGATCGCGCTTGCTAATCCGCTTCATGAGGAACTGGCTGCCAAAAAGTATCTGCTAACAGATCGGCGAACAGGAGAACCCTATCGCTATTGCTGGGATCGAGGTCCCTTTGGCGAAGTGCTTACGCCCCTGCCTGACTCGGGCATTCTGGATTTCACCAACCCGGATGCCTACGCATTTTGGCGAGACGCGCACAAACCGCTCTTCGAACTTGGTGTCGATATGATCAAGGCGGATTTCGGGGAGCAACTCACCGATGAGAATATGCTCGCAAGCTCCGGTGACCACGGTCTTCGGCTTCACAATGTCTACAGCCTGCTCTACAACCGCTGCGTGTTTGAGGCAGCCGAACGCTACGGAAAAACCGGTGCTTTCCTGTTCAGTCGCGCCGCGTGGAGTGGATCTCACCGTTATCCCTCCCAGTGGGGGGGCGATCCACAAGCGGATTGGGAGGGCCTTGCCGCAAGCTTGCGCGGTGCCTTGAGCTGGGGGCTCTCTGGTGGGCCATTCTACGCATCGGACATCGGCGGCTTTTATGCAGACGAACGAGACCCGGAGCTGTACGTGCGCTGGGCGCAGGCGACCGCGTTTTCAGCGCACATGAGATTCCACGGCATCGGCCCGCGGGAACCGTGGAGTTATGGACCAGAAGCCGATGAGGCCGTTCGTAAAGTGCTGAAGCTGCGCTACCGCCTACTCCCGTATCTCTGGCGATCTGTCTGCGAGTCTTGCGCTTCCGGGGTTCCGTTTCAACGCGCAATGGTGCTGGCCTTTCCCAAAGACCGGCTCGCCTGGGGCTTTGAACATCAGTTTATGTGCGGTCCGGATCTACTGGTTGCGCCCTGTGTTCGGGCAGATCGAACCGTTGACTTTTATCTGCCCGCGGGAGACTGGACGCGCTTTCCCGATGGCGAAGCCTACGCGGGCGGGCGCCGTTACGAAGAAACAGTCCCCCTCGATACGGTTCTTGTTTTTGCGCACAGCAGCACCGAGATTCCATTGGGGGAGCAGCGAGATACCTGCCCCGACACGGAGCCCGTGGCGACTAGCAGCTGGAACGCGGCCTCTCCGAAGGACATCGTTCTATGAGCAGCACCGAACTTACCATCACACTGCTTTCCGCGGGCGCCTTTATGGCGCTGGTCGCTTACATCGCTTACCTGAAAACCCGGGGTGAAGTCGACACGCGCGATGGTTATTTTCTGGCTGGGCGCGGTCTGACGGGCACCTTTATCGCCGGCTCAATGTTATTGACTAATCTGTCGGCGGAGCAACTGATCGGACTGAACGGCTCCGCGTTTGGTTTCAATATGAGCGCGATGGCCTGGGAGGTCACCGCTGGCATTAGCACGATCGTGATGGCACTGGTTTTTCTGCCCCGGTACCTGGCCGGCGCATTCTCC
>JBCCQO010000321.1:0-4264 GCA_039024595.1 Pseudomonadota bacterium
CCGCACCTTTGACTCGCCGGCTTCTTCTAACGTATCCGGTCCGGATTTTTTCGATCGCGTATTTGCTGCGGATTCTCTGTTCACCGAAGCTCGGGAGATTAAAAACGACAACTACAGTGCGGATATTTCTTACAAGCTAAGTGATCAGCTCATCCTTCGCTCTGTCACAGGATTTCTCGATGCTGATCTTGCTGTCGATAGCGTTCCCGGTAGTGATTACTTTCGAGACGATACGCGGGTAGATAGCGATCTCACCCAGGAGATTCGTCTAGAACTCGCGGAAGGAGAGAGTCGGTTGTCTGGTGTTGCTGGTCTGTTCTATGGATCCTTCGAAGGCGATACGGATACCTTTATCAGCTTCAGCGGATTTACCATTCAAGCAGGCCGTTTCCAGAACGAAACGGAGAGCTGGGCCTTGTATGCAGACCTTCGCTACCGGGTGTCCGATACGGTTTCCGTCCTTTTTGGTGGTCGCTACCTCGACGATACAGTTAGCCAGAACGCGGTGGCCGAGACTTTGTTCGGCGAGGAGGTAACGGTCCAGGAAGCCGATTTTCAGGAGTTCTTGCCTAAGCTGGGGATCGCGGTCGAGCTGACCGACAATCAGAATCTGGCTCTTACGGCGAGCAAGGGCTACCGCCAGGGTTTCGCGGAGACCCGGGTTGGCCAAGAAGGAATATTTGACGTTGCCCCGGAGTTCCTCTGGTCCTACGAAATCGCTTATCGCATTGCGGCGTTGGACAACCGTCTTCAGGTCGGCGCGAATGCGTTCTTCTACGACTATACAGACCAACAGATTGCGGTTCTCGATCCAAACGCCGATCCACTACCTTTTACGGCTACCCTCAATGCCGGGGAGTCGGAAGCGTACGGCTTTGAAGTGGAGGCTCAGTATCAAATGCGCAACGGCATCCACGCTTTCGCGTCACTCGGCTATCTCGAAACAGAGCTAGGCGCCTTTGACGATATGAACTGCCCGGGAGGCTCTTGCGGAGGTAACTCTTACTCAGAGGCACCGGAAATTACCGGAGCGTTTGGTGCTGACTACCGTCACGATTCCGGTTTTTATGGCAACTTCGTGATCACCTATACCGATGAGTTCTTCCGCAATATAGAGAACGACGAGGACCTCGTGGTCGACGATGTATTCCTGGTTAACGTAAAAGCTGGTTACGAGTTCTCCAATTATCGCGTCGGGCTTTTCGTCAACAATTTGCTGGACGAGGACTTCTTGACCGCGATCTTTGGTAGCGATCTTGCGGTTGTTGGAGACGGGCGTGCCTTCGGAGTGGAACTACTGGCGAACTTCTAAGCCCCCGGTAACTTGCCGTTTGCGCTTAGGGGGGCTGGCAGTAAGTGTGCGCGCGACCGGGTACCCATGCTTTATTGACAGCGGTAGCTTGTAAGCAGCATGCGAAAGCGGAATACCCCGCAGAAGCCATGGTGTATTGATTAGTCCATAACCATCGGCAGCCGTGAACTCAATCGCAGCTTTGATCTTTTTGCTTGCCTACTTATCTTCTTTCCTATTATTTTCGTAGAATCTAACAAAGCAAAAAACCAGGTGCTGTCTAGTGTTGCAAACCGACGACCTCAATCTGGATCTAGACACATTACTCGAGGCGATTGATCGTCTGGAGACCACATTTGCTCTGTATGACAAAGACTTCCGCCTAATCTTCGCAAATAAGGCCGCTCACGCCGCTTGGCCGGCACTCTATGATGGGCTCGATCAAGGCCTCACTCAGTGGGATGCGGTCCGTGCCGAGATCGCGCTTCAACTTCCCAAGTCTTCCGACCGGGAAGTCGACATGTACACCGAGTATACGATCGGGATTGTGCGCTCCGGTAAGGTCGGTGAGATTACCGGTCGTGACGGTCAGGTCTTTCGGACGCTCCACGAGAGTTTAGGAGAACGAGGCATCGTCGGTATCGGCGTGGATCTCACTAACTTTCGTCGCAACCAAGAAAAGCTTGAGGCCCTGGTAGACGAAAACTTTCGCTTGGCCAATGTGGACGAACTCACGGGACTTTCCAACCGACGGCACTTTATCGCTGAGACAGACTCGCGAATCAGTGATCAAAGTGCTGGCTTTACCCTGGGTATTTTGGACCTGGACGGCTTCAAGCTGGTAAACGATGCCTTCGGTCACCCGATTGGCGACAAGCTTCTCGAGGAAGCTGCGGAGCGGATTCGCTCGGTGATTGGCGAAGGCCGACTGGTTGCACGTTTGGGCGGAGATGAGTTTGCGTTTCTACTCGGTGGTCAAGCGGGGCAGGATTCGGTAGAGGCGACGGCAAAAGCACTTTGTGATGCGATTGCGAAGCCCTTTGTGTTCGATGAAGAACAGGTTCAGGTCACCGCCAGTATCGGCATGGCCAGTTTTCCTGACGCCGCCGAAGACCGATCAACGCTTATGAGTCGAGCAGATTTCGCGCTGTACCACGCCAAGCAAGCGGGTAAGAGTCAGGCGGTGGTTTTTTCTGACATTCACGAAGCTCGGATTCAGCGGCAGGCAAAGCTGGAGCTTGCGCTTCGCGAAGCCAATCTTGAGCAAGAGCTTCGCGTTGAGTTTCAGCCGGTTTTTGATGCGGCAGATGGTAGCGTGTTCTGCGTGGAAGCCCTCGCTCGCTGGGACAGCCCGTCGCTGGGTTCCGTGTCTCCAAAGACATTTCTAGCGATGGCGGAAAACTCAGGGATGATCAATTCACTGTCACTGATTTTGTTGAGCAAGGCTCTTGCCAGCGCTAAAACCTGGCCCGGTGAAACCCCGCTTGCGTTCAATCTGTCGAGTAGGGAGGTGACTGCCCGTTCTCACGTAGACGACCTACTCGATACCATCAATGAGTCGGGCGTCGATCCGTCGAGGGTCATTCTAGAAGTAACAGAGACCGCCCTACTCGAAGACAACGACGCGGTCGTTCAGGCCTTGGGGGGCTTGCGACGACAGGGTATTTGGATAGCCCTGGATGATTTTGGTTCTGGCTATTCAAGCCTGAAATCGATTACCGGGATGCCGCTCGATATTGTGAAGATCGATCACTCCTTTTTGTACGACGTAGAACCCGGCCCTAAAAGTGTTGCCGTGCTCAAATCGATCTGCGAACTCTGCCTAACCCTTGGCATCCAGAGTGTCGTAGAAGGAGTCGAAAGCGAAACGCAGATTCACGAGCTGAGAAAGGCGGGCGCTAACTTCTCACAAGGGTTCTTACTATCGGCGCCCATGTCCGCCGATGCCATGAGCGATTACCTTGAGAGTGGATCTAGGGCAGAGGCGCTAACCAACTAGAGAGATCGAGACTCTTGGCATCTTGGCAACGCGATCGCGTGCTCTCACTGGCAGCTAAACGGCATCATGCAAGTTACACGACCTAACGGTGCCCGGAGGCGCAGACGACTTAAGCTGCAAGCTCACTCCCGGTACGCCAACGAGTGAATGCGGATTCAATCGTGCTACGAACGTCTCGGCATGTCAGTAGATTGTAGTCGATTGCCGCATATTCCCCGGGGAATAGGTAGCACTGCAAGTCGGCGGCGAGCGCTGACGCCTGATTCGCAGGGGTGTCTTCTATCGCGACCACGTCAGCCGCGCTCAGGTTCATGCGCGCGAGTGCACTGAGATAGACCTCAGGATCAGGCTTTTCCTTCTGTATATCTTCTTTAGTACAAACGAGCTCAAAATCCGATAGCTCCAACCCAGCCGTGTGGCGGAAAAGCGTGGTTAGCATCTCCGGTGTTGTTGTCGTTATCCAGGCAAGCCTTATTCCTCTGCCCCGGCAGTAGTCGATCGCGTCACGTATCCCAGGGCGCAGGCTGAGCCCTTGGCTTGCCAAGCGTTCGAAGTGTTTCTGTTTGATCACATGCAGTTCTTCTGCAAAACCTACTGGCCAATCGTCCCCGAGAACCGCCTCTAGACGGCGCAATCCTCCGGGGACTTCGAGTAACTTGCAGTAGGTTGCGACATTCCAATACATATCGAGGCCAAGCTCTTCAAAAGCAAAGTTGTAGGCTTGCCGCTGGAGCCGCGAGGACTCGACCATTACACCGATCGAGCCAAAGAAACACGCTTTCATATTTTTGCTCTTAACTTGGAGGTGACAACGATACGCGGCTGGTCAGTAAATTAGCTCAATGGCGTCCAGTTTTAGTCTTGAATTCAAGCTCAAGTACCTTGGCTTCCTTTGCGCTGTACTGTCGGGAGCACGTACTTTGGAGAGCGGCGCTCGACTTTCCGTCTATTCATGAACGAAAATGTTAATCGAG
>JBCCQO010000322.1:0-4260 GCA_039024595.1 Pseudomonadota bacterium
GGTAGTTCTGGGTCCTCTTCGATCGAGTGGGCGAAATCATCTTCAGCAAGACCCGTCACACGCTTCTCCCAGTTCTTCCCGAAGTTCTTGGTCAGATAAACATAGGGCGCACGATCGCCCATCTCATAACGCTTGGCGACAAGATAGGCAGTACCCGGGGCATGAGCCGATGCGTCAATTAAGCTAATTCGGCTGTGCGGGGGAAGATCTGTCGGTGTGACGTTTTCCCAGCTCTTGCCGCCGTTCATCGAAAGATGAACAAGGCCATCGTCGGAGCCTACCCACAGCAGGTCCTCATCAATCGGTGACGGCGCAATCGTGTAAATCGTGCCATAGACCTCTGGCCCATCCTGATCGAGGCGAATAGCGCCGCCGGTCTCGCCGAGAGTTTCCGGGTCTGCACGGGTTAAATCGGGGCTAATCTTTTCCCAAGACTGACCATCATCTTCGCTTCGCCAGAGATGTTGCGAACCAGCATATAGGGTTTGTCCATTCGCCGGAGAGAACACGACTGGAAACACCCAGTTCCAGCGCTCGCGCATACTCGCCGCAGTCTGCCCCATAACGCCGTAGGGGTAAGGAGACACATTGGCAAAGGTCTGTTGCTGTCGATCTGCTCGAAGCAGCTGATTGGTACTGCTCACGAAAAATAGATTTGGGTTTTTCGGATGGGGAGCCACATAACCATTTTCGCTTGGGGCTACGGTAATAAAATCAGCAAAGGTATCGACGTGAGGTGTTTGTTCAAAGACGGCAGTTTTGCGGCTGGGCACACACACCGAAGTGTTGTCCTGCTGCGTACCGCATAGCTGATAGGGGAACTCGTGCGTCAACGACAGGCGGTAGATTTGCGCCGTCGGCATATCCTGCTCGGTCCAGCTAGCTCCGCCATTCACCGTAACGCTAGCCCCCCCATCGTCTGCCAAAATCATACGCGCGGGGTCCTTTGGATCGATCCACATGTCGTGAGCGTCCGCATGCCGGGAAGGGACGCTTTTGAACTTCTTGCCGGCGTTTGTCGACTTTTCTAACTTAAAGCTCAACACATAGAGCGCATCCCGATCCACTGGGTCAGGCCGAAGCTGCATAAAATAAAAACTGCGCTGCCAAAGCTTTCTGTTGCCGTTAACGTAATCCCAGGTATTTCCACCATCGTCCGATCGGTAAAGGCCGCCCTCTTCAGCCTCTATGTTCGCGAAGACGCGCTGAGAATCCGCCGGCGACACCGCGATAGTGATCTTGCCCAGAACCCCTTCAGGCAATCCGGGATTGCGGGTAAGCTCGGTCCAAGTGTCTCCACCGTCAACTGACTTATAGATCGACGAGTCTGGGCCACCGCTCCACAGCTTCCACGGCTTCCGATAAACCTGCCATAGGGTTGCGTACAAAATAGCCGGATTTGACGCATCCATAGAGAGATCAATTGCGCCGGCTCGCGGTGATCTGTATAGAATTCTCTTCCAACTTCTGCCGCCATCCTGGGAGCGGTACACGCCGCGGCTATCGGATTCGGAAAAGGGGTCGCCAAGAGCGGCGGCGTAAACAATGTCCGTATTATTAGGGTTTACCCGCAGAGTGGTAATCGTACGAGTGCCCTCCAGTCCCATGTGCGACCAAGTTGCACCTCCGTCTACGCTCTTATAAACACCGTCACCCTGCAAAACGTTGGCCCGAAGCTGTCCTTCACCCATTCCAATGTAAACGATGTCTGGGTCGGAGGGGTCGATGGCTATCGCGCCAACGGACGCAGACTCGATCTGACCATCGGTCACCGGGAACCAGTCCCCGCCGCCATCAGTGGTTTTCCACAAACCGCCGCCGGTGGCGCCAAAATAGTATTCGTTAGGCCGAAGACTCGTACCGGCTGCGGCGATTGAGCGGCCTCCCCTACCGGGACCAACGTTTCTCCACTTCAACATTTGGTAAGCGTTTTCAATGACGGGATCGGCAGAAGCGTCCGCAGGCATAAACAGTGAAGGCATAAACAGTAGAGTCGCCGTTGCAACGAGCCCGGCTCGAATATGCGACGCAGAATCGCTGACTACTCGATGTGACTTGAGGGCGTGGCGCGCCATAAACCCTTTCATGGAGATACCTTTAAGTAGTGGTAGATGTAGCAAGAGTGATTAATGCATAATATCTTTATCTTAAGGCAAATGAAAAGGCAGCTAGGGCGAAAATCCGGTTAGCACCGGTGACTTGCGTGGCCAACCCTGTGAAGACTATCGAACTCAGAACCCCTTACCTTATTTTTTCTGGCGATGAGTCTCGCCTTACCTACGCCAAGACCGGCGCTGGATTAGTGCAATGGCGAGGCGAGCTTTGTACTGGTCAGCTTCGATTGGAAAACGGCATAGATCTTGGAATCCCGGATCTAACGAGCCGTGAAGCCGCTGCTGCTGGTGTTGAATCGCTCATTGTAGGCGTGGCGCCTGTTGGCGGTTCGATTCCCAATCGCTGGCTGCCCGCACTCATCGAAGCTGCTCGTGAGGGACTTGATCTAGTCGCTGGTCTTCATACCAAACTTAGCAGCATCGAGCCTTTGGTTCAGGCTGCACGGGAAGGAAACAGCAGACTAGTTGATGTGCGGGTTCCACCAAGCGATTTGCCAGTCGCTTCAGGAAAAAAGCGCTCTGGGAAACGCCTGCTGACGGTAGGGACGGACTGCGCGCTCGGAAAGAAGTACACCTCTCTTCAGCTCGAAAAAGATCTGCGCGCGGCCGGATTCGATGCGACCTTCCGGGCCACGGGGCAAACCGGAATTATGATCGCGGGACAGGGGATTCCCATCGATGCGGTCATTGCAGACTTCATCTCTGGCGCAGCTGAACTGCTCTCACCCGATAATTCGCAGGATCACTGGGATGTGATCGAGGGGCAAGGGGGCATTTTCCATCCAGCATACGGCCAGGTAAGCCACGGTCTTCTGATAGGTTCTCAGCCCGATGCTTTCGTGGTGTGTCATGCCGCGGGTAGAGAGGCGATCTCCGGTTGGGAGCCAATGAAGATGCCTAGCATCGGCGACGTCATCACGCGTACGCTCGACATAGGCCGACTAACTAACCCGAAGATACGCTGCATCGGTATTAGCGTGAATACAGCGTCGCTTGATTCGACTGTCAGGGGTCCCTATCTAGCAAAGCTAGCGGAACGGTACGGGCTACCCTGCGTGGACCCGCTCGTCGATGGGACCACAGCGCTGATTAACGAGCTTCGCTAAGGAGCGCAGAGAGTAGTTGTGCAGTTAGTCATCGAAAGCGTTAGTTTGCCTTTCAAGAAGCCTTTTTCCATCACCGGCGCGGTATACACCACCTGCGAAATGATCCGAGTCATTCTTGATGATGAGGGTCGACTCGGGATCGGTGAGGCCGTCGGCGTGGACTATCTCGGCGAGTCCGTTGAGAGCATTCGGGCGCAGCTCGAGTCTGTACGGGAGGACATAGAGCGGGGTATCGATCACCACACTATTGCTGAGTTATTACCCCCGGGGGGCGCCCGAAATGCCCTTGACTGCGCATTTTGGGACCTTCGGGCTAAAAGAGAGGGTTTGCGGGTGTGGGAACTTCTATCAACCAGCGCGACCCCCGTTCAAACAGTGTTCACGATCGGTATTGATGATCCTCATGCGATGGCGGCCGGAGCCCAAGAAGCGGCGCTGCTGCCCCATTTAAAAATAAAGCTCGACGCTCACGAACCCATCGAAAGGCTGGAAGCGATTCGCGCCGCGCGACCAGACGCAACTCTGATTGTGGATGTGAATCAGGGGTGGAACATCGCGGAGTTGAAAGAATACCTGCCATACCTAAAGCGATTAGACGTCGCCATGATAGAGCAACCACTAGCGCGAGGCGCGGAGGAAGACCTAGCGGGACTGGTTAGCCCGATACCGCTCGGCGCCGATGAATCTCTGCAGCACAGTGGCGAATTCCTAGACATCGCAAAGTACTACGACGTAGTTAACATTAAGCTTGATAAGTGCGGCGGTCTTACGGAGGCGATGAAAATAGTGCGGTTAGCCAGAGAGCGAGGCAAGCGCCTCATGGTCGGTTGTATGGTAGCTAGCTCTTACTCGATGGCTCCTGCTTTTGTCGTCGCTCAAGCCTGTGAATTCGTCGATATCGACGGGCCGTTATTGCTCAAAGCAGACGTGCCTGGAGGATTGGCGTATAGCGCTAAAGGCGTAGTGCAGGCGCCGACGAGTGCCTTTTGGGGGTAGTTGAATGCCGCACACTGCTGCGACCAGTCTAAAAATATCTTGCA